>CAXTTR010000180.1:0-6499 GCA_964247215.1 uncultured Sphingomonadaceae bacterium | reverse complement strand
CAAGCCGGTGATGCCGCCCGGGCCCGCGCTGATCGCGACCCCGCCCGCCGCGCTGCCCAGCGCCACCGACGCGTGGCTCGACGCCCAGCGCCGCGCGCTGCCGGCGCTTGCCGCGCCCCAGATCGACGCGATCTCGGCGCAATTGGCAGTGCTGCAGCCGCAACTCGCCGCCGTGCCCGCCAACGATCCGCTGGCGCAGGAGCTCAGCCGACTGCTCGGCGCGCATCTGCCCGAACTGGTCGAGCGCTACGAGCGCGTGCCGCCCGGGCAGCGCGCGCAGCAGGCCTATGCGGGTGGCCCAACGATCGAGCGTCAGCTGATCGACGGGCTGAGTGTGGTCGAGACTGAACTCGGCCGCGTCTCGCAGGCGCTCGCCGCCGCCGACCGGGACGCGTTCGCAACGCAAGGCAAGTTTCTCGAAAGCCGCTACGGAAGCAGCACGGCTGATTAATGGCCTCGCCCGCCGGAGCGGGCGAGGCATTAATTTACGCCGTTACGGCACCGTTGGTGCGGCTGCGAGCGGCAAAGCCGACCATGCCGAAGCCCACCATGAGCAGCGCCCACGTTGTTGGCTCGGGGATGCCCCCCGGTGAACCGTTGACGTCGAAGCGGATGACTGACGGGCCACCCTCGGTTTCACCGAATGCCAGCGTGAAGTTGTACAAGCCCGCCGACGGCGCGACGACGTTGAAAGGCGAAGTAACGGCCGCCGTCGGTCCCGGCTGGCTTAGCACAATCCCAATACCGCCGATGGCGAGTTCGAGACCGTCATCGTGCGGGATCGAGAAGCTATTGTTACCGGCATTCAGGAAGGTCTGGCCGGTGAATAGGAAGTAAGTGTTATTGAGGATGTGCGTTGCGGTCGGAGCGCTAAGCCCGGCTGGGTTGCCGAGAAACGCCCCGATCGTTGTAGCGTTGCTGTTGCTCGTATTGTAATTTATCGCCCCGACCGTAACAGTTGCATTCGCTGCGCCTAGCGTGCCTGCCTGGCTGATTGTGGCGTTGGCCGCTGCTGCTGGCTGATTGTAATAGATGCTGACGGTAGTAACGGCATTGGCGGCGCTAGCTAGTCCGAGCGACAGGATGAGCGCTCCGGCAGTTTTGTTCATTATCATTAGATGTCCTTCTCGACGAGACACGCCCTCCGCGTCTCAGCCGAAACGAAGCAACAATTGCGCCAGATTCGAATATTACAGCCCCACAGTAACTTATTATTGCGTAACTGTAACGGTTGTTACTGAAGTGTAAAGCATACCGACACTGCAGGGCCGATATCAAGCCGAGTTGCGTATGCGCGACGCTGCCAGCGGTGAACCCGTGAACAGCTCTAGGACTCGCCGCAATAGCCGTTTGCGTCCCGGCCGCGGGCGGCTGGTGAACGGTTGCAGGAACGGCGCGGCGCGGGGGTCGCCGGTCCAGTCGTCGCGCATCAGCCGGTCGACGACGGCCTGCACTTCCCGATCGGCCGACTGGTACTTTGGAATATAGGCGACCGGAAAGTACGGTATGTCGGTATACATCTTGCTCGCCGCGCAGCGATAGATTTCGAGCTCGGGGCGTAGCACCTTGGCGAAGCTCGATAATCCCGACGAGGTCTGCAGCACCGCGACGCAACGGGACAGGAGCACGCAATCGAGCATCGCGGCATCGGCGCGGGCTTCGGCATCACCCAGCGGCGCGGCATCCTTGTGAAAGCCGGGGTCGCCGAGGTTGATGACCTCGCGCCCGAGCCGCGCGGAAGCCGCGCCCGCGAAGCTGCCGTCGTCGCTCGCCACGAACAGCCGGGTCAGATCGGGGCGTGACGCGGCAAAGTCGGCGACGATGGCGAGATAGTCGTCGTGCGATACCGGGTTGGTGTCCCAATCGGCGGTGTTCTTGTCGTTACCGCGATAGTGAATCCCGAGCACGCCGTCGAACGGCCCGAGCGCGTCGGCCGCGGCGGTGATGCGCCCGGGCACGCGAAAGTAACGTGTCCACAGCGCATTGAGTGCCGTCCAGTTCGAGCCGAGCACCGCGCAGTGCCGCTCGCGCACGTCCATCAGATCGACATCGCCGCCGGGTTCGCCGCGAGGCGCGTAAGCGATGTCGACAACGCCGGGAATGGTCAGGCCGTCTGCCGGCCGGCCGTAATGCATCGAGCAGATATGCCAGTGCGGGCGGAACTGGCGCCTGGCGAGATGCGGCAGGACTTCGAAGACCTGCAGCAGCACCTGCCCGAACAGCCCTTCTTCGAACTGGGTCCGGCTGGTAACCAGCCGCGGGATGTTGGACTGCTGCATGCGACCTCGACCGGTTGAACGACGTAAGCTTCTAAGCCGGATCGGCGTAGGCCTTGACCAGCTCCTGCAGCAAGTCGCGGCCGGTCATCACCGAGGCAACCCGGGCGCGTTCGTTGAGGCCGTGGGTGCCGTTGCCGTCGGGATCGCCGTAGGTGCCGGGCGGTCCGTAAACGGGAATGCCGATCGCCTCGAGGAAGACGCCGTCGGTCGCGCCGGTCGACATCGACGGGATCAGCGGCACGCCGGGATAGTATTTGGCGACCAGCTTCTCGGCCGGGCCGATTATCTTCGGGTCGAGCGGCGGCGGCGACGCGAGCGGCCCGCGGCCGGGCTCGAGCTTCACCGTCATGCGCGGGTCGCCGACCGCCTGCACCAAGGCGTCGCGGACCTGCTCCGAAGTCTCGCCGGGAAAAACGCGGCAGTTGACGTTGGCTCCGGCGCGCTGCGGCAAGGCGTTGTTGGCATGACCGCCGTCGAGCAGCGTTGCGACGCACGTCGTCCGCAGCATCGAATGCAAACTCTTGTCGCGGTTGACGACCGCCTCGGCAGCTTTGTCGCCGGGGTTGTTCGACAGCACCACCATCGCATCGCCAAGCGCATCGTGGCGCGCCGCCCCCGCCTTGGCAAAGTAGGCGCGCGTGGTGTCGGTCATCTTGAGCGGGAATTCGAGGTCGCGGACTTTCACCAGTGCGTCGGCGAGTTCGTAGATGGCGTTATCGCGGATCGGGGCCGAGCTGTGGCCGCCGGGGTTGGTCGCCTCGATACGGAAATTTTGCGAAGACTTCTCGCCGACGTGCATGTTCATGACGATCGGCTTGCCGTCAGCCCCGGCGCGTCCGCCGCCGCCTTCATTGAGCGCAAACGCCGCGGCGATCAGCTCGGGGCGGTTCTTCGACAGCCACTCGGCCCCGTTGAACGCCCAGCTGGTTTCCTCGCCGCAGGTCAGCGCCAGCTTGATGGTGCGCTGCGGGCGGTAGCCGTCGCGCTTGAAACGCATCATGGCATCGATCCAGATTGCGTCCATCGCCTTCATGTCGGCGGTGCCGCGGCCGTAGAAGTAGCCGTTCTCCTCGATCAGCTTGTACGGATCACGCGTCCAGTCCTCGCGCTTGGCGACGACGACGTCGATATGACCGAGCAGCAGCATCGGCTTGAGCGTCGTCGAAGTGCCGGGGAGCACGGCGACGAGGCCGCCTTCCTTGGGGTGGTCGGGCGTTGAAAACAGCGTGATCTGATCGTTGGTGTAGCCAGCCTGACGCAAGTGCCCGGCGATCTTTGCTGCCAGCGCCGTGCAGCTGCCGGTGGTGATGCTGGTGTCGGTCTCGACGAGCTCCTGATAGAGGGCGCGGTACGCCGCCTGATCGGGCCGCAGCGCGGGCGCCTGCGCCAGCGCGGGGCTGAGGCTCACGAGTGCTGTCAAGGCGGCCAGAGCTTTCATCGGTTCACTCCTGTCTGGCAGCAACAAAGCATTTTAAGGGCGTCGTTGACAGCCGCTTTTACAGGGCTTGCCCTTCCTGCTTCGTTGACGTTAATGGTCCGGCGTAAAGTCACGCAGGTGCGCCACCGTCGGCGCGTCGAGCCGCGTGATCAGCGCCACCACCAGCTCGACCATGCGGTCGAAATCGGCGCGGTCGATGATGCCGTTGTGCGCGTGCGTGTAGCGCGCCGCGACGACGAGGTTGACCGTTGGCACGCCGCCAGCTGTCGCCTGGATCGCGGCGGAGTCGTCGCCGTAGCCCTGGACAAGGTCGAGCTGCAGCGGGATGTTCTGTGCCGCAGCGGTATCGCGGACCAGCTTGACGAAGCGCCGGTTGGGCAAGGTGCTTGAATCGTACAGAAAGATGCCCGGCCCAGCCCCGAGCACGGCCTGCGTCTCCTCGGGATTGCGGCCAATGCCGTCGCCGGTGATGCCGCCCTCGATGGCGACACCGACGTCTGGCTTGATCAGGTCGGCAGCCGTGCGCGCGCCGCGCAAGCCGACCTCCTCCTGCACCGTCGCGGTAACGAACAGCTGGTTGGGGTGGCCGCTGGCGCGCAACCGCCGCAGCGCCTCGACGACGACCGCGCAGCCGACCCGGTCGTCCCAGGCCTTGCCGAGATAGCGGCTGCCGCCCGCCAGCACCTCGAAGGGCGCATCGGGTACGACCGGGTCGCCGGGCTCGAGCCCGAGTGCCGCGACCTCGGCGGCATTGCGCGCGCCGACATCGAGGTACAGGCTGTCCCGCGGGTACACTTTGGTGCGCTCGTCGGCGGGAACGACGTGGATATCGCGGATGCCGGTGACCGCCTTGACCGGACCCCTGCTGCCGATAATTAACCAGCGCTGGTCGGGCAGCGCCTGATCGAGCCAGCCGCCGAGCATCTGCATCGACAGGAAGCCGCCCGGGGTGACGCGCCGCACGACGCCGCCGAGTTCGTCCATGTGCGCGTCGAGCATGATCTTGGGCCCGCTGCTGCCCGCTCGCGCGATCACCGAGCCGACGCCGTCGTAGCGGACTTCATCGCTGAGCGGCTTCAGCTCGCGCACCATGATCTTGCGCACGGCCTCCTCGAACCCCGACGGTCCCGGCGCATCGGCGAGTTCGCCAAGCAGCCGCTCGGTCCGGTCGCCGGACGAGCGCGCTGCGAGCGGCTGCCACGGAAGAAGCAACAGGAGCGGCAGGAACAGGCTGGCTCGCATGCTGAACTCCTATTGCGCGTGCACCACGGGCAACTCGATAAAGCTCTTGTCAGGCCCGCTTACCATGATCCGGTACGTCTGCGCCCTGTAGTCCGACGCCTGCGCGAACAGAATGTTCGGCACGAACGTCTGCGGATTGCGGTCGCACAGCGGGACCAGAGCGTACTCCGGCACAACGCTGAACATGTGTTCTCGACATGATAGTCGAAGCCAACTTTGCCTTGGCGTCGCGCTAACGATCGCCTGGCAGCGTTTCGTGCAGCAGCTGGCGCGCGGTGTCGCCGATGACCTGTCCGGCCCCGGCATCTCCCTTCAGCATCGACGACAAAAACGCCTTTGCCTGCGTGAAGCTGATATGCGGCGGCAGCGGCGCGATCTCGGGATCGGTCTTGACCTCGAGCAGCACCGGGCAACCGGCGTCGAGCGCCTCGTCCCACGCCGCGCCGAGCCTCTCGGGGTCGTCGACGAAGATGCCCTTCATGCCGATCAGCTCGGCGAACTTGGCGTAGGGCACGTCGGGCACGTCCTGCGTCGCGGCGTAGCGCGGATTGCCCTCCATGATGCGCTGCTCCCAGGTGACCTGATTGAGGTCCTCATTGTTGAACACACAGACGATGAAGCAAGGGTTCGACCAGCGCCGCCAATATTTCTGGACGGTGATCAGCTCGGCCATGTTGTTCATCTGCATCGCGCCGTCACCGACCAGCGCCACTACCGGCCGCGACGGATGCGCGAACTTCGCCGCGATAGCATAAGGTACTGCCGCTCCCATCGACGCCAGTCCGCCCGACAGCGAGCCGCGCTGGCCGCGCTTGACCCGGTAATCACGCGCATACCAGTTGCAGCACGAGCCTGAGTCCGACGTGACGATCGCGTCATCGGGCAGCCGCGGCGACATCTCCCAGACCACCCGTTGCGGGTTGACCGGCTTGGCGGGCGTCATTGCGCGCGCTTCGAGCGTATGCCACCACGCCTCCATGCCTTTGACGATGCCTTCCTGCCAGTGCCGGTCCTGCTTGTGCTCCAGCAGCGGCAACAGGGCGCGCAGCGTCTCCGCCGCGTCGCCGTGCAGGTTGACCTCGACCGGGTAGCGCAGGCCGAGCATCGCCGCGTCGATGTCGATCTGCACGGCGCGCGCCTGACCGTCCTTGGGCAGGAATTCGGCCCACGGCATGCCGGTGCCGATCATCAGCAGCGTATCGCAGCCGGTCATCATGTCCGACGAAGGCTTGGTCCCGAGCAGCCCGATCGTGCCGGTCACGAACGGCAAGTCGTCGGGCAGCACATCCTTGCCGAGCAGCGCCTTGGCGATCCCCGCGCCGAGCCGCTCGGCAATGGCAATCATCTCATCCGCCGCGCCGCGCGCGCCCGCGCCGACGAGGATCGCGACCTTCTTGCCCGCGTTGAGCACCGCCGCGGCCCGCTGCAGGTCGGTGTCGTAGGGCACGATCCTGGGCCGCGTATAGCCCGGCCCCGAACGGGTGTAGCCATGCGCCAGCTTGGGCTCCTCCCACGGCTCGTCCTGGACGTCCTTGGGCAG
>CAXTTR010000179.1:0-6528 GCA_964247215.1 uncultured Sphingomonadaceae bacterium | reverse complement strand
CGCACACCGGCGCTTCAGCGGTGCGGCGATGCTCGGTCCCCCGCACGATCTTGGCGCGGTTGGTCTGCCCGAAGCGGCTGTCGATGCCGATGCCGGTCTTCCACACCTTGCAGCGCGTGAAGTGCAGCCCGAGCTGCCCGCCGGGCGGCGACGCGCCGCCGGTAGCCGCATGGGTGCTCGTCGTCTGCCCGGCACGCCCGCGCAGCTCGACGTTGTCGAACCACCAATAGAGCGCATATTGGTCGATGTAGTTGCCGAGTTCGATGCTCATGCTGGCGAAGGCAAAGCGCGAGGTCTGGCTCGAATAGCTGTCGCCTGTCACTGTCTGCAGCACGCAGTTGGCGCGCGGATTGGGATCGGCCGGGTCACCCTCGACCCGCACATAGGTCTCCAGCGTCTTGGCCCCGTAGGCGACGCCGGTGACCAGCCCGAGGCCGCCCGCGTGGACCTGCGGAGCGAGGACGATGCGCGCGGCGTCGAGGATGTGGAAGCCGCCGTCGCTGGGCTGACCGTTCGCACCGTTATAAAACCACGTGCTCGATAGCTGGATGGCTTGTAACGCGGTCAGCACATCCTTGGCACGCGCGGCGGGAGCGACCGCCTTCGCGGCTGCGAGTGCCGCAGCTTCGGCGGCAAGCCCGGTGCCGGTGCCCGCGCCGATCATCGCGGTCGAGGGCGTGGTGGTGCCGTTGAGATAGTCGACGTACACCGTCTTGAACTGGTAGCGCGCTCCGGTCGGGTCGTAGGCGACGACGAACGGTGCCTGCGCCATGCCGAGAAAGCCGTCGGTGGTCAGCGTCGCCATCGAGCGCGTGCCCGCCGTATCGGTGACGCGCGCCGCGCCGATCCACGGGTAGACCGTCGCGTCGACGCGCAGCAATCCGATGGTCAGCGCCGTCGCGGTACTAGGATCGACGGTGACCCGGTAAAGTCGCAGGTTGTCGCCGAACTGCGTCGAGGACGACAGCGCGCTAGACCAGAACGTCTTGACCGTGGTGCCGTCGGTGACGGTGAACTTGACGCCTGCGACCGGCTGCGTGCCCTGCGGGAAGAAGCCGAACACCAGCATCTCGACATCGAAGCTGCCGCGCTGCAACCGGTACGGCACGTCCGCCCAGCGGTGGATCGGCGCGGGGCAGACGACGGTCGAGTTGTTGGTGACAGCGATAGTCGCGGCCGCCTCGCCCGTCCGCCAGCCGGCCGTGGCGATCAGGGTCAGGTTCTTGTCGGTGGCGTAGACCCAGCTCGACAGGGCGATACGGACGGTAACGCTGCCACCGCCGTTGTCGGTTTCGTCGATCGTCTTGGCGCTGAGCACCCCGGCGTTGGAGACGATCGCCGCCTGCCGGAGTGGCTTGGTGCCGGTGAAGCTGCGCGGCTTGGCGGCGTTGGCGACGGCGATGCCGGTGCTTAGGTCAAAGCCGGGGTGTTGCGAGGTCAGCGTCAGTGCGGGGGACGCGTCGGGGCTGAGCGCATAGCTGGCGAAAGTGCCGAGCCCGCGGTTGTGCGTGATCGCCAGGACCCAGCCATTGGCCTCGATCGAGGCAGCGGTGATTGCCATCGCGGCTCTCCTTCAGGCGAGGGGGAAGTTGGATGCCGCGCGGCCAGGGGGATAGCCGCGCGGCATCGGCCCGCGCCCTGAGGGGTCGCAGGCAGCTCAGGTTCGCTTCGCGTCGAAGGGGCTTACGACGCCGCGAACTTGAGAAGCTTGATTGCTTCGGAGTTGACCACCGCGCCACCGAGGCGGCGGGTGGCGTAGAACTGCACGTACGGCTTGTTGGTGAACGGATCGCGCAGCACCGCGGTCGACGGACGCTCGGCGATCAGATAGCCGGCCTTGAAGTTACCGAACGCGATCGAGACACTATCGGGAGCGAGGTCGGGCATCGCATCCGCCTCGAAAACCGGATAGCCGAGCAGCGTCGCCGGCTGGTCGGCGGCAAGCGCCGGCTGCCAGATGAAGCCGCCGTAATTGTCCTTCATCTTGCGGATGCGTGCGAGCACGGCGGAGTTCATCACCCATGACGCACCCTGGCGGTAGGGTGTTCGCAGCGAGTGGACGAGATCGACGAGCTTGTCCTGCGGGTTGGTCGCCGCGAATGCCCCCGCCGCGCCGCTCGGCAGATACTGCAGCGTGCCGAATGGACGGCTGGTGTCGTCGTTCGCGGCGGTGGCGTAGGTCAGGAAGCCCTTGGGCCGCGACACGCCCGAGCCGGTGACGAACGCGACGCCCTCCGCACGCGCGAACTCGGTGGCGATCTCACTCGCCAGCCACGCTTCGACGTCGAACATCGCATCGTCGAGCATCGCCTGTGTCGCCGCCGGGTTGGCATACAGCTCGCCCATCGGCGGCGCGACCGAGATGAAGTTCGGCGTTCCGGTCAGCGCCCGGCCGCCGCTCTCGGCGACCCAGCCGCTGGCGATGCCGCCCTGAACGATCAGCTTCGAGTAGTTGGTGGTGCCGACCGCGACGACGGTGGCGAGCTTGCGGATCGGTGAGATCTGGATCAGCGTCTGATCGATGATCGCGTCGATCTGTTGCGGGATCGCAACGCCGCCGTCGCTGCCGACGGTCTCGCTCAGCGACTTGGTTTCGAAGCCGCTGTCGAGGCCCTTACGCAGATAGCGCTCGGTAAAAGCAGCGCGCGCCGGATCGGCATCGGCTTTGGTGCTGCTCAGCGCCGGGCGGCTCATCGCGGCCATCTTCACCGACAGCCGCGCCACTTCGCTGCGCAGCGCCGTCACGTCGGGACCGAGATCGGCCGCGGGTGCGGCGATCGTCTCGAAGCTGGCCTCGAGTGTATCCGCCTTGGTTTCGTAATTCATTGCATGGTCTCCTGGAGGGAATGATTCGTTGCTCGCAGCGGGTCGATGGCGATGACGCGCGCCAAGGGTTGCATCGGAAAGGTCACGATCGAGACTTCGAGCAGGTCGAGGTCGGTCAGCTCGCGGGTGCCGCGAGCGCGGTCGGGGCGGCTGGCGCGGACCCGGTAGCCGAACGACAGCCCGCTGATCGCCCCCGCCCGCAGCAGTTCGACCGCGTCGTGACCCTGTTCGGTATCGGCGACGATCGCCGCGATGACGCGCAAGCCGCGCGCGTCTTCGCCAAGCTTCTCGACGCGCCCGATCGGGGTGTCGACGGCGTGCTGCCAGAGTAGGGGTACAGGCCCGGCAGCGACGGCGCGTGCGAACGCGCCGCGAACGACGATGTCGCCGCTGGAGTCGGGCACGCCGAAGACGCTGGCGTAACCCGCCAGCCGGATGAGCGTTGGCATGTGGGTGTTCTCCTGCGGCAACGGACGAGGGGCGAAGCTGTCTTGCTGCTCCCCTCCCCTCTTCGGGGAGGGGCCGGGGGTGGGTCTTCGCTGCGGCAAGCGCCAGGTAACAGTGAGGAACCCACCCCCGGCCCCTCCCGTGAAGGCGGGAGGGGAGCAGTAAGAGAGGAAGCGGCAGCCGTTCCGCCCTACCCCCGGATCAGCCCGATCATCCCCAGCTTTACCGCGATCCCGATCAGCAATGCGGCGATCAGCGAGCGTACTGCCCAGGTTACGACCGCGCTAACCGCCGAGCGTTTGGCGTCGCGCCAGCCCTGGATGAGCTGGCGCAACTCGACGATGTCGGAGCCGGCCTTGTCGTCGTGCAGCCCGATGCGTCCGAGCGCGCGGGTCGCACCCGCCTCGGTTGCTTCCTCGATCAGCGCGCGCAGCATCACGAGATCGGTGCCCTTTTCTTCCGACTGGGCAAGCAGACCGGCAAGCATGGCGCCGATCACGATACTGTCCTCAGGCCGAGAAGCACCCGCTTCTCCTCGTCCGACAGGAAGGTAGCGCCCGCGACCTGACTCCACAGCCGTTCGCGGTCGGCGGCGAGTGCCGGGATCGCGTCGCGGTCGATATCGAGCGACAACCCCGGCCACCAGTCGCCGAGGTGCTCGGCGATCGCGGTCAGGATGCGGCGGGTCAGGGGCAGCAAAGTCAGCCGCCACAGCGCCACATTGGCCTCGCGGTAGTTCGCATAGCTATTGTCGCCCGCCAGCCCGAGCAGCATCGGCGGTACCCCGAAGGCCAGCGCGATTTCGCGGCTGGCGGTGTCGCGGGCCCGGCCGAAGTCCATCTCGGCGGGCGTCATCGACAGCGCCTGCCAACTCAGCCCGCCTTCGAGCAGCATCGGGCGCCCGGCGTTGGCGGCACCGGTGAACGCCGCCTCCATCTCGGTCTTGAGCCGGTCGAACTGCTCGGGCGACATCGTCGCGCCGTCGCCGGGCGCATAGACCAGCGCGCCCGACGGCCGCGCCGCATTGTCGAGCAGCGCCTTGTTCCAGCGGCTCGCGGCGTTGTGCGTATCGACCGCGCCGCTCGCCGCGCCGAGGCAGCCGAGTCCATAATGATCGTCGAGCGGGTGATAGCTGCGGATGTGCAGCAGGCCCGGCTGATCGCCGACGGTCACGGCGGGATAGCGCACGAAGATTTCGCCGGCGCGGTAGGTATAGCCGGTCGGATAACCGCTCTTGTCGGTCTCGACCGTCACCCGCTCGGGCCGCAGCGTATAGAGCGCCACCGGCAACCCGCCTGCGCCGAGCCCGACCTCGATATAGGCATTGCCGTGCAGCAGCAGATTCGCCGCGATCGTCTCGAGCAATGACGGCCCCGGCTCGCCGCCGCTGAGCAGCGCTAGCGCGGGGTGGCCGTTCGGGGTCGCGATTACCGGTGCACCTGCCGCACCCTCGGCGATGATCCGTACCGCACGCTGCGCGATCGGATTGCGGCAATAAGCGTCGCGCACCAGCGCTTCGTAGCTGCGCGGCAGCTCGGTGCCGGGCCAGCCGGTGCGCAGCAGCTCGGGCCAGGCGCGCTGCGGCATAGCCGCCGGGCTCGCCTTGCGCCGGAAGAACGGAAATTGCATCGCGGTCTCCTATAGGATCTGGATGCCAGGCTTGGTCACAGCCGGTCCGAGCAGCAGTTCGGTCATCGCCCAGACCAGCGCGTCGGCGCGGTCGGGCGAGCGGCTTGGCCCGGCGTAACTGCCGCCGATCATCAGGCCGCAGAGCTCGTCTTCGAGCGCCGGGAATGCGCCGACATGGCTTACGCGTCCTGCTAAGTAGAGGCTGGCAACGGGCTCGGCGCGCGCCGTCTTGCCGACCGCGGCGCGGACCGATTTGACTGGCAGGTTGGACGACACCGAGCGCAGGATCGAGATAACCATGTCGCCGCCGTTGTTGACCTCGGCGACGACCTTGTCGGCAGCGTGCCGCTCGGCCGCCGCGACCACGGCGCGGGCCCACTCCTCGGGTGTGCAACCCTGGACGCTGTCGTCGGCAAGCACATAGCCGCGGTTGTCGTTGCCGAGCGCGGCGACGACGATCCCGCAGGCATCGGCGCGCGACCCCGACGACGCCGGCGGATCAACCGCGACGACGACGCGCCGGAGTCCCGGCTCGAGGCGTACCCGGCAGTCTTCGAGCAGTTGCCGTGTCCACAATGCGCCTTCGAGATCGTCGATGAACTCGCCGTCGAGTTCCTGACGGCCGAGCCGGGTGCCGCCATAGTCACGCTGCATGCTATTCAGGAAAACCGTCGACAGATTGCGCGCATTGTCGTTGGTCGAGCCGCGCGTCACGATCACCCCGGCGGCGCTGGTCAGCGCCTTGAGCCAAGGCAATGGACGCGGCGTTGTCGTCAGCAGCAAGCGCGGACGGCTTCCCAGCCGCAGTGCAAGCCGCAAGTTCGCCAGCGTCGCTGCGGTGCCTGGCCAGCGCGCCACCTCGTCGCCCCACGCGAAGTGGAACTGCGGACCGCGCAACGCCTCGGGCTCGACCGCCGAATAGAGCGACGCGGTCGAACCGTTCGCCCAGCTCAGCTTGCGCAGTGACGGCTCGAACGCCAGTCCGGCCCCCGCCGGCGCTTTCGCCAGCAGCCCCGACTCGCCCTCGACCATGACCGCGCGAGCGTCGGCGGCGGTCGCGCCGAGCAGAGCGATGCGCGCGCCGGGTAGCTCGTCTGCCACCTGATGCACCCAGCCCGCGCCAGCCCGCGTCTTGCCGAAACCGCGCCCCGCAAGGATCAGCCAGGTTTCCCAGTCGACGCCGGGCGGCAGTTGCGACGACCGCGCCTGCGCCGCCCAGGCATTCCCAAGCTCCGTCAATCCGGCATTGGATAATGCTGCCGATAATTGATCGAGACTCTGCGGCGGTGCCGCAGACACGCGTTCCAGTAACGAGCGCTCGTCCGCCATGGCTTGACCGCCTTTCCAGTCGAGGGCGGAAGCCGGTAATCGGCGGCGCTGGTGCCGCGTCACCCGGTGGCGCAATTTCTCATCGTGCTGATTACCTAGCCGATAGCGTGACGATTGTCAAGCGGAAAGTGCGTATATGGTTATCTAAGCTGATATGCGTCGGCCAGCCGGTCGAGCGCCAGCCCGAGCACGACCTTGCCCGAACGCGCTGGCCAGCCGAGCGCGCGCTCCGCACCGGCAAGCCCCTCGTTGGCGCAGACGACGCGCCACAGCACGTCGGACAGCCCGGCTCCGACG
>CAXTTR010000178.1:2546-6537 GCA_964247215.1 uncultured Sphingomonadaceae bacterium | reverse complement strand
GCGATGCCGATGTCGGGCTGCACACGCTGACCGACGCGCTGCTCGGCTGCATCGGCGCGGGCGACATCGGCATGCACTTCCCGCCGAGCGACCCGCAGTGGCGCGGCGCATCGTCGGACCAGTTCCTGCTGCATGCCAAGAGCATGATCAATGAACGCGGCGGCGTCATCGATCACGTCGACGTGACGATCATTGCTGAGCGCCCCAAGGTCGGACCGGTGCGCGCCGCGATGCGCGAGCGGCTAGCCGAACTGCTCGGGCTTGCGCTCGACGCGGTCAGCGTCAAGGCGACGACGACCGAGGGGCTCGGCTTCACCGGGCGCGGCGAGGGCATCGCGGCGCAGGCAATGGCGACGGTGCGCCTGCCCGCAGCTGGGGTACCCGCGGTTGATGCGCCGGTCGGAAGCTTCGATGATTGACCCCGAAGTCCTCGCCCGCGCCCGCGCCGTCATCGAGGCGAACCGCACTGCGGGGCTGACGATCGTCACTGCCGAGTCGTGCACCGGCGGGCTGGTCGCGGGTGCGCTGACCGAGATTGCGGGCGCTTCCGATGTCGTCGACCGCGGCTTCGTGACGTACTCGAACGAGGCCAAGCTTGAGTCGCTCGGCGTCAACCTCGACATCATGGAGACGTTCGGCGCGGTGTCGGTCGCGGTCGCGTGGGCGATGGCGCAGGGCGCGCTCAGGCACAGCCACGCCGATGTCGCGGTGGCGGTCACCGGCATTGCCGGACCCGGCGGCGGCTCGCCGAAGAAACCCGTCGGCATGGTGGTGTTCGCCTGCGCCCGGCGTGACGGCGACCCCGCAACGGTCGTCGCCGACACGCGGCTGTTCGGCGATCTCGGGCGGACCGAAATCCGGCGTCAGGCGGTGCTGGTGGCGCTCGAACTGCTGATGCCGACCGGCTCGGGTGCGGCTACAGGCTGAACCGAAGCGGGTGCAGGCACGGCGGCACCAGCCGGGTAGAGAACTTTCGCCCGCGCCTCGAACGACGCGACCATGCGGCGGAACGCGTCGCTGAAGAACATGCCCGCGAGCTTCTCGAAGATCTTTGCGGCGAACTCGAAGTCGACGTTGAAGTGCACCATCGTGCCGCCCTCGACCGGCTCGAACGCCCAGTCGTTCCGCAAATACTTGAGCGGTCCCGAGATATAATCGACATGGATTGTCTTGGGGCGCGCGAGCGTCACCTTGCTGGTGAAATTCTCGCGGATCATCTTGAAGCCGACGACCATGTCAGCAACGACAACGTTATCGTCATGCGACTTGATCCGCATACCTTGCACCCACGGCAGGAACTGCGGGTATTTGGCGACATCGGCGACGACGTCGATGACCTGCTCGGGCGTGTACTGCAGGATTCGATTTTCGGAATGGCGCGGCATTAGGCAGGCTCTGCGACTAGCTGCGGCGCGTGCTGCGCCTGCCGAGCCGCCTGCATCTTGGCGAAATCGGCTCCCGCATGATAGCTCGACCGGGTCAGCGGCGATGCGGCGACGAGCAGGAAGCCCTTGGCGCGTGCGATCGAGCCGATACTGCGGAACGTCTCGGGGGTGACGAACTCGACGACCTTGGCGTGGCGCGGCGTCGGCTGCAGATACTGGCCGACGGTCAGAAAATCGATATCGGCGGAGCGCATGTCGTCCATCACCTGATGCATCTCCAGCCGCTCCTCGCCGAGCCCGACCATCAGGCCGGACTTGGTGAAGATCGTCGGATCGAGCCGCTTGACCTGCTCAAGCAGCCGCAGCGAGTGGTAGTAACGCGCGCCGGGGCGAATGGTTGGGTACAGCCGCGGCACCGTCTCGAGATTGTGATTGTAAACATCGGGTCGCGCCGCGACGATCGCCTCGACCGCTGCTGTCGCTTTGTTGCGGAAGTCCGGAGTCAGGATCTCGATCGTCGTCTTGGGCGCGCGGGCCCGCAGCGCCTCGATCACCTTGACGAACTGCCCCGCGCCGCCGTCGCGCAGGTCGTCGCGGTCGACGCTGGTGATGACGATATGCTCGAGGCCCAGCTCACCCGCGGCTTCGGCGACGTGCAGCGGCTCCATCAGGTCGACCGGCTGCGGCATGCCGGTCTTGACGTTGCAGAACGCGCACGCCCGCGTGCAGATGTCGCCGAGGATCATCACCGTCGCGTGCTTCTGCGTCCAGCACTCCCCGATATTGGGGCACGCAGCCTCCTCACAGACCGTGTTGAGCTTCAACCGCCGCATCAGCTGACGCGTCTCGGCGAACGCCGCCGAGGTCGGCGCACGCACCCGCAGCCAGTCGGGCTTCTTGGTGCGGATCAGCGGCAAGGGCTCAATCATGCCGGGTAGATAGCGTGTCGGGGGCATGGTGCCAACCGACGCGACCGGCTAATCGAGGGGGCGTGGCGGCTTGTCACTCGCGCGGGGCTCGGCTACCCGGCAGCGCTTGCAAGAGGGCTTGCAAGTGCGCTTGCAAAGGGGCCTGCATGTCCGACTTCACCGAACTGCTCGACGGTTACCGCCGGTTTCGCGGCGGGCCTTACAACGAACAGCGCCAGCGCTTCGACGCGCTCGCCAACATCGGGCAGTCGCCGAAGGTGATGATCATCGCCTGCTCGGACAGCCGGGTCGACCCGACGCGGATCTTCGACACCGAACCCGGTCAGGCGTTCGTCGTCCGCAACGTCGCCAACCTCGTACCGCGCTACGAGCCCGATGGCGGCCAGCACGGCTCTTCGGCAGCGATCGAATTCGCTGTTACGCAGCTGCAGGTCGAGCATGTCGTCGTGCTCGGCCATGCGCTGTGCGGCGGTATCGCGGCGTCGCTCGACGGACGCTTCGACGATAAGGCCGAGGGCCACGGTGCGTTCATCGGCCGCTGGATGTCGATGATCAAGCCGGTCCGCGACCAGGTTTGCGCCGCACAGGCGCTCAGCCCCGACATGGACGCCGGTGAAGCGCTTGAGCTGGCTGCGATCCGGCTAAGCTTGGCAAATCTACGCAGCTTCCCGTTCGTGGCGGAGCGTGAAGCGGCGGGGAGTCTGAAGCTTCAGGGCACGCACTTCTCGATCGCCGCGGGGCTGCTCCGGGTGCTCGACCCGGCGACGGACCGGTTCGAGCCGGTCACGCTGGAGTGGTAGGAAAGTTCAGCGGGCCTGGACCACTCCGCCGAGCCGTAGCGGCAAGTGGTCGGGGATGAACCGCTTGAGCCGAAGCGCCGGCTTCTCGACGTAGTGCCACGACAGTGCTGCGACAGCGGTCGCACACGGCACACTTAGCAGGACGTTCAGCCACCAGACCCGAGCCGCAGGGAACAGCAGCATCAGCACCTGCTGAATGACGAAGCCGTACAGGAAGATGCCGTAGGAGTAGTCTGCCCCGCGCAGGAGAGCGAGCTTGCGCGGGTTCATCAGCCCAAGGCTGACGGTAAAGTACGCTGCGAACGGCGCGACGATGTAGTCGCCATTCGGCACTACCGAAACCAGCGTTCCCGCTATTATGCCGGACGCGGCGCACAAACTACGGCTCCATGCCACCCGCTCGCTATATAGAAACAGGCTCATGCCGGCCAGAAAGCTGGTCAGCATGAACATGCCCGAAACGCTGCCGATGATGACCGGCGGCAAACCATGAAAGTGGCGGACCTTGATTACCGTATAGCCGGCCGTGAGGATCACGATCGACACCGGCCCGAGCCATCGCCGCCGCTGCAGCCCGATGATAGCTAATCCAGCGATCGTGACATAGCACATCAGTTCATACGGAACCGTCCAGAGCTGCGCGTTGACGATGCGCGGGAACGGGTTGTCCAGAAACAGGCCGGGCAGCAGATAGTGGATATCGCCGGTGACGTTGAGCAGGTACTGCAGGAACAGCGTATCGCCGAAATATGCTCTCAGGCCAGCCTGCGTCAGCAACGGTCCGACGATCAGCGCGGATAGCAGCACCTCGACCGACAGCGCGGGATAGATGCGAAGCACCCTGAATGTCAGGAACTGAAACAGCGACTTGCTACGC
>CAXTTR010000178.1:0-2536 GCA_964247215.1 uncultured Sphingomonadaceae bacterium | reverse complement strand
CAGCAAACTTCCGGCGACGAGGAAGCCGCTAAGCGCGAAGAACATCGGCAGGATAAGCCGCACAAACGGACGCGTCGCCGAGGTCCACATCTGAACGTCGTTACCGTAGCTCGTCAACGCGCTATGGATGCAGACGACCCCGACAGACAGAATCAATCGCATATAGTCGAAGCCACTGGGGCGGCCGTTCGACAGGTCGAGTTTCGCTTTCAGGTTCACGGGCGTACCTCGGCTGCCGCTGGCCCTGCGTGCGGCTTGGTATCCGGCGTGCCTGCCGGCTCGTCGACCCCGCGCACCTTGGCGACGAAGCTGAAGCGCTTGCGCAGTCGCAGCACCGGCTTCTCGACGACATGCCACGACAGCGCCGCAACAGCCGTGCAGGTCGGCACGCTGAGCAGGAACAGTACCAGTGCATTTACGCCGGGGAAGACCTGAAAGAGCATCTGCTGGAACGGCAGATGGTACAGGTACACGCCATACGAGTAATCGCCCTTGGTGAACGGCCATGTAATCGGCACCGGCGTGACGCCGATATAGGCCATCAAGTAGGTCATTGCCGGAATGCTCACGAAGCGCAGCGTCGCATTTGCCATCCAGCTGTGGTCGCCGACCAGCGCAATCACGATGCAGACCGCGACCGCCAGCGCGAATAGCACACGGCTGTACGGGATATACTGGCGGAAGCTGTAGAATATTATGCCCATCAGGAATGATACCAGCAGACAGCTTTGCTCGCCGGTCAGGAAAAACCGCACAGTCTTGTCGAATAATGTGCTGCCACCGTGGTCAAAGGTGCTTTCGAGCCCGGGAACGCTGCGCGCGACTACCGCGAGAAGCATCAGTACCAGCGTACACACCGCGACCGAACGCGGCGACCTGAGCCAGCGTGTGACGATCAGCAGCGACAGCACGGCGTAGCAGATCATCTCGTACGGGATTGTCCACAGCGCGCCGTTGACCATCGTCCACGGATGATCGGTGAAGACGCCTGGCAGATAGAAGTTCACCCAGCCGACCATGTTGGTGAGGTAATGGTAGAGCAGCGGCGAGCTGAAATAGTCGCGCAGCGGCAGCGTGGTAAAGAGCGGCCCAAGCAGCAGCGCCGAGAACAGGATTTCAAGCGCCAGCGCCGGCAGGATGCGCAGGCCGCGATTGATCAGGAAGTTCTTGAGATCGAGCCGCATGCCGCTCGCCGCGACGAGAAACCCCGACAGCGCGAAGAATATCGGCACGAGGCAATATTCGCCGAACCACAACGGCGTGTCCTGAATAGGATCGCTGGTCCAGTAGACGACGTTACGCGCGTGCCAGGCGACGATCGCGAACGCCAGAAAGATGCGCAGGAAGTCGAAACCCGGGCCGATGCCGCGGTGCTCGTCGAGCCTACTGCCGATCGTGCGCATCCGAACCTCCCCTGCTGCAGCGCACAATACGCATGAAAGCAGGATGGGATGCGCGTTATTAGCGGGCCGCGGCTGCGCTTAATGCGGCGGAGCTACGGCCGCTGTCCATGCGGCCGCGGTTGCCGCCTTGGCGGGGACCCCGGTAAACCTCCACTTACCGTCGCCGGCGTCGTAGTCCCAAACGATGACGTGGTCGACGACGCCGCCTTGGGCGACGAAGCCGCCCAGCCGGTTGCGCAGGTAGGCAGGAAATTGCGGGTCGTCGACCAGACCGATCTTGACATTGTCGCCGCCCACGCCGGTCTCGCTGACGCCGAACGGCTTATGATGCGTCAGCGCGAAGTTGAGCGCCTGCACGAGGCCCCAGCCACTACCGTAGGTGGTCCATTGATTCGCGCCGGGATAGTCCCAGAAATGGACGCGGTTGGCGGCGCTCTGCATCCACACCTGCATGCCGGGCGCGTCCGGACCGCCCGACCAGTCGTGCAGACTGACGGGGTAAAGCACGCTGTAGATGTCCGACGCGACGACATCGACATAGGCGTCGCCCGGATAGGCATCGGCAACCGAGTTTGCCGCCCAGTTGATATCGGCGGGGTTCCAGACGATCAAAACCTTGACCCCGGGCACCGCGTGCATGACGTCGGCAACATGCGCGAACGCCTGCCTCCACAAGGCCAGTGTCGCAGTGTCGCCCCCGAAGTTATCGGGCATGAAATTGCCATCGAACTCGTACGAAATGCGGAAGCGCAGCTCGGTATATCCGTTCGAACGCCAATTCGTGACGACGTCGCGATAGACCTGATCGTGCTGCCCGGCGATGATCTCGCGGAAGGCATCGGCCTGATGCCCCCAATAGGCGTTGGTCGACAGCTTGATGCCGATTACCGGCTTGAGCCCCGCGCCTCGCCCCGAACGATTGAACGACCAGGCGGTCCAGCCGGCGTTGCCGGGCCACTGGCTCCAGTCCTGGCTGAAATCGGTGAACGTCCCGAAGAACTGCGGCTGCTGCTGGAGCTGGCGCACCGACGCGTCCCAGTCGGACTGGAACTTGCCCATCGCGGTGTTGTCATTGCCGTTGGGGTTGCCGACATACAGCCCAACCGGCACCGGCGTTGACGCGGGAGCGTTCG
>CAXTTR010000177.1:0-6545 GCA_964247215.1 uncultured Sphingomonadaceae bacterium | reverse complement strand
TCGTCGACGTTGTCTGGCTATTCCTATTCATCTCGATTTATCTGTGGGGCAGCCATTTCGGGGCTGCCGCGGCTGCTGCCGCGGGCGGATGAGCGAGCCCGGCTGGACGCCGCAGCCGGTCTTCAAGAGCGCGCTGCTCGGCCTGTGCCCGCGGTGCGGCGCGCGGGGGATGTTTATGAGCATCATCCGCTTCACGCCGAAGTGCCCGGCGTGCGGGCTCGACTATGACAGCTTCGACGTCGGTGATGCCGCCGCACCGTTCCTTATCTTCCTCGTCGGCGCGGTCGTCGTCTGCCTGGCGATCTGGCTCGAACTCAGCCGCTCGCCGCCGTGGTGGCTGCATGTGATCCTATGGGTGCCACTGACACTCGCGCTGACTGTGCTGCTGCTCCGCATTGCTAAGGGCATGCTGCTGGTGCTCGAATTCCGCAACGACGCGAGGCTGGGCCGGCCCGAGTGACGGCGGTTGAGATGAAGCCGGTGCGCTCCACCTCGCTCCCGTTCGGCGCGACGTTGCTGACGCTGGTCATGGTCCCGGTGCTTATCTGGCTTGGCATTTGGCAGCTGCAGCGCCGTGAGTGGAAGCACAACGTTCAAGCCGAACTGACCCGCGCCGCAAGCCTGCCGCTGGTCACCCCGAGCGATTTCCAGGACGCGTTGGCGGGTACCAAAAGCCTGCAGTTCCGCCGCGCCGTCATCGACTGCCGCCCCGGCCGCGTCACGCCGTACGACATCAAGGGTGGCAGCAGTGTCTCCGGCGAGGGTGGCTACCGCATCATCGTCGCCTGCCGCGAACCGGCCAAGCATTACCTTCGTGGCCCCGAAGTCGTCGTCGTGGCTGGCTGGGCCCCGCGTCCCGACGCAGTCAAGTCGCTCGCTCTCGACATTCGCTTTACCGGCACCATCATCGAGCATCCATACGACAAGGAACCCGGACGCCCGCTATTCCTGCTGATCCCGACCACCGCCGTGCCGCCGCTGCTGCCGTCGCGCATTCCGACGCCCGACGAGCTGCCCGACAATCACCTGTCGTACGCCCTGCAGTGGTTTGCGTTCGCGACGACGCTGGTGGTGATTTACGCAATCTACGCCCGCCGCTGGCGGCGGGAGCGGGCGGCAGTATTTGGGACGAGTTGACGTGCTGTCCCGATAAAGACGTGCGTCCGCTTTCACCACAACTCGACATGTCAGCCGTCGCAATCTGGTGTAGCCCGACAAGCAATCTCTGCGTCAACTTCCGTCGCCCAAGGTCCGCCAGCCATGACCATCAATCTGCTGATCTTCGGCCTTGGCTATACTGCAACGCGACTGGCGACGGCAGTGCGGGCGGGCGGCGGCGGAGTGATCGCGTGCCGGCGGCAGGCTGGTCCGGACGCGCTGGCGTTTGATGACCCGGCGGTCGGTGCGGGAATCATCCGGGCTACGCACGTCCTTTCGTCGGTGCCGCCGGACGGCGACGGCGTTGACCCGGTGCTGCAGCGCTACGGCGCGCTGCTCGCCGCCGCCGACCCGCGCTGGCTCGGTTACTTGTCGTCGACGGGTGTCTACGGCGATACCGGCGGCGCGTGGGTCGACGAGAATGCAGCTGTCGGCACCGGGCGGCGCAGCGCGCGGACGGAGGCGGACGCGATGTGGCAGCGGCTGAGCGGCGCTGCCCGCGTGTTTCGGCTGCCAGGTATCTACGGCCCCGGCCGCTCGGCGCTCGACCGGGTGCGCGCGGGCACCGCGACGCGCATCGATGCGCCCGGGCATTTGTTCAGCCGCATCCACGTCGACGACATCGTTGCCGCCGTATTGGCCTCGTTCGAGCGCGGTGCGGCGGGCGTGTACAATCTCGCCGACGACGAACCGGCCGCGGGCAACGTCGTCATTGAATATGCGTGTGACTTGCTCGGCGTCGACTGGCCGCCGCTGCAACCGCTGGCGACGGCGGCGCTCAGTCCGATGTCGCGCGGCTTCTATGCCGAGAACCGGCGGGTGGCGGCGCTTAAGATGCGCCGTGAGCTGGGGGTGCGGCTGCGCTACCCCGACTATCGCAGCGGGCTGCAGGCGTGTTGATCCAAACGACAGCAAGGCAATTATCACGACCCGCGGTAGATCGCGCTCTAGACATTACGCCGTGCAGCGCGCCTGCCCCGAGCCGACCTTGCTGATCGAGCACTTCGCCCCGCCCGCGACGGTAACGTCGCCCGAACCTGCAATTGAAATCGCGGCAGTCTGGCTGGCGTTGGCCTCGATCGCGCCCGATCCGGCGACACTCGCGTCGAGCGTCGCACAGCGCAAGTCGCCGAGCTTAAGGCTGCCCGAGCCGCCGACATTGGCGTGGCTCGCACCGCAGCGCCCAGCTGCCACGACATCGCCCGAGCCGCCAATGCTGAAGCTTGCCGACGGCGTGTCGAGCGCCGCGAGCCGGATCGAGCCCGAGCCGCCAACATCGGCTGCAAACGCTGGCACCCTGACGCGGTCGACCGTGACCGTGCTCGAACCGCCGACGCTGACGCCGCGAACCATCGGCACGGTGACCGCGACACGGACCTTGCCGCCGTCGTGCGCGTCCCAGCTCCAGTTGATACCCCGCCTGTTGCCAATCCGCAGCGTGCCATCGACGACTTCGATCTCGAGCCGGTCAAGCGCCTTTTGATCGCCGGTGGCGCGTACGCCGGGTGTGCGTCCGGTAACCACTGTTACGTCAGGCGAGCCCGCCAGAGCGATCCGGTCGAAACCGCCGACTGGAAAATTTCTCTCGGCGGCGCTCGCCGAGACTGCGAGCAGAAAGACGATTGGGGCAACAATCCGGATCATCGCAGGCTCCTATGTGTCGTGCCAGTATAATACACACTGGTCGCATGGTGTCGAGCGTGCTCTGCAAATTGGTTTGGATCAGCTTGTCCGGTGCAGCCCAAGCTTGGCTCGATCGAAACCGTCGCGCCGACGCCTGGCTACCGCGCGACAGCAAAAAAGGGCAGGACTTACGACCTGCCCTTTTTAACTCGATCAATGAGAGCTTACGCCGCCTTCAGCACCTGTTCGATCTTCGCTTGTGCTGCCGGCTCGTCGATGTTTTCCATCGCGGCCAGCTCGCGCGCGAGACGCCCGATTGCAGCTTCGTAGATTTGCCGCTCGGAATAGCTTTGCTCGGGCTGGTCTTCCGCGCGGTGAAGGTCGCGGACCACCTCGGCGATCGAGACGAGGTCGCCCGAATTGATCTTGGCTTCGTACTCCTGCGCGCGGCGACTCCACATCGTCCGCTTAATGCGCGGGCGGCCTTTAAGCGTCGTCAGCGCCTCGAGCAACGTCGCCTGGCTCGACAGCTTGCGCATGCCGACGACTTCGGCCTTATTGGTGGGCACGCGCAACGTCATGCGCTCTTTCTCGAAGCGCAGCACGTACAGTTCGAGCGCGGTCCCGGCGATTTCCGAGCTCTGCACTTCGACAACACGGCCGACGCCGTGCTTGGGATACACGACATAATCCCCAGCGATGAAATTGAGCGTCTTGGCTACTGCAACGACCATGCGTATCGATCCTTCCGTCGCCACAACGCACCAGACCGTAAGCTGCACGCACCGCAAGTTCAGCGGGATCACCTACAGGGTCTAGCGAAGCTGCCAAGCGACTATGAGGGTCCTATCGCGCTCCGGCACACGAGCGCGACGACCGGGTTGACTAAAAACGCTTTATCAAGCCCGGCCTGCATAGCAGATTTAAGACACGATTACCACTGTTGTATAAATCGATTGCAACCGGTCGAGCCCGCCTCAAGCATTACCTGGCGCGGTACTGAAGTACTTGTCGTACTTACCTTCTTCGCCCTTGTGCGCGTCAGCGTCACCAGGAGCCGGGCCTTTGACGGTGATATTAGGCCAGCTGGCGGAGAAAGTCGCGTTCAGCTCAAGCCACTTATCGAGGCCGCTTTCAGTGTCGGGCAGGATAGCTTCCGCCGGGCATTCAGGCTCACAGACGCCGCAGTCGATGCACTCGCTGGGGTTGATAACAACCATGTTCTCGCCCTCGTAAAAGCAGTCGACGGGGCAGACTTCGACGCAGTCCATGTACTTGCACTTGATGCACGCTTCGGTGACCACGTAGGTCATTGGCTTATCCTCGGTGTCAGCAATTCGGTCTCCCGTGCTAGCCGTGGCGGCGCGGGCGCGTCAATGGCCGCGACGCCACGGCGTGATCGGATACGGGCTCAGGCCGCCTGCGAGCGGGTCAGGTCGGTATAGAGCTGGCAGGCTTCGACATAGGGTCCGCGGCGTTCGGCGAGGCTTTCGACGCGGACGACGACGACATCGTCGTGCTTTGGGAAGCTAACCACCGAGCCCGCCCGGACGAGTGCCGAGGGGCGGTCGATGACCCTGCCGTCGAGCCGCAGGTGGCGGCTCTCACAAAGCGCCTGCGCGGCGCTGCGCGATTTCGTCAACCTTGCGAACCACAACCATTTGTCGAGCCGCAAACCCTGACCGTACACCAAATTCTACCTCGCTTTCATGCTCTGGAGGATGGCAAATGGATTGGCTTTATCGATAGCCGCAGGTTTAACGACGGGCGTTGGCGGCGGGCGCTTAACGCCGCCCCAGGCAAACGCCGTGCTGCCGTCCACCAGCTGGAGCCGGTAGCCGAGCGCGCGCATCAGCCGGACGAAGCCGTCATGAGTCATGCCGACGCTGGCGATCCACGTCGCATCGGGGGTGAACGGGGCGCGGCCGTTGCGGGCACCGTGGATCAGCCTGGCTAGCCGGTCGACCATGTCGATCCGCACCGCCTGACCGCCGATGTTCCAGAACCCCGCGACGGCATAGAAGCCGGGCGGCACGGCGTCGTCGACGTCGATGCTGACGCGGCCAGCTAACGGTGGTGGCGGCAGCGTGTTGACGTTGGTGGCAACCGCCCATAATGCCAGCCGCCAGCGCGTCGGCTCGGGGCGGAGCGTCGCCGCGACAAAGACATGGATAACGCCGAGGCGCACGCCGGCCCCGGTCAGCGCCTTGCGGTCGAGCTTGCTCAGCGCCTCGATTTGCGCCGCCACGCTGTCGCGGCGCAAGCAGCCGAGCATCTCGACAAGCTGCACCACCAGTCCGCGCCCGGCCGGCGACAGATGCGGGACCAGCGACGTGATGCACATCAGCGGCCGCAGCTGGCGGTCGCGCGTCGCCGTAAACCACGCTTCCAGCCGGGCGCTGACCCGCGCCCGGTCGGCGGCGGGCAGCACATCGAGGCTGCGGTCGAGTTCGATCCGCGGGTTGAGGGCATCACGCCCGGCGCGAAGCTTGGCGACGCGCGACGTGCCCCAGCGAATGCGCGGCGGCATGCCGCCGTCGAACCCGAGGCTGAAGTCGGCATCGGCGGCAGCACTCAGCGCCAGCGCCCGGCGTGCCAGCTCGCGCGGCAGGTGGCGTTCGGCGGCCGCCAGCAGCATGCGCTTCTCGCCAGCACGCGCGCTCGGGTCGGCGGTGAAGCGGAAGCCATCGAGGATGCCGATCGCCTCGTCCTCGACGCAGACGGTGTTGTCGGCATCGACAGTGACGCGCTGCTCACCGCGCACCTTCAGGTCGCGCAGCAGCACCGCGGTACGCCGGTCGACGAACTTCTGCGTCAGCGCGAGATGCAGCGCATCGGATAGCCGGTCCTCTAGCGCGCGGGTGCGCCCGGCCCACAGCGCGCTATCCTCAAGCCAGCCCGGGCGATGCGCGATGTAGGTCCACGTCCGCGCCGCCGCGATGCGGTCGGCGATCGTCGCGATATCGCCCGCGACGTTGTCGAGCGCCGCGACTTCGCTGGCGATCCACGCGGCGGGCAGCTGGCCGTGATCCTCGCTCAGATGCCGGAAGATGCGCCCGACCAGCCGGGCATGCTGCTCGGGGCCGGTCTTGCGGTAGTCGGGCAGGCCGCACGCCGCCCACAGCCGCACCATCCGGGCATGGCCGTGTGCACGCTCCATCACCCACGGCTCGGCAGCCAAGCGCTTCAGTACCGCGACATCGATCGCATCATCGCCGCGCATCAGCTCGGGGCGCCCAGGGCGCGCATCGAGCGTGTTAATCAGCCGCGGCAGCGTCCCGAGGTCGAGCCGGGCATTGCGCCAGATCAGGCTGGTCAGCGGCGGGAAGTGGTGCCCCTCGATCGCCTCGACTTCTTCGGCCTCGAAAGTCTGCACCGCATCCTGCCCGAGCTGGACGACGCCGAAGCTGCCGTCGCGCTGGTAACGCCCGGCGCGCCCGGCGATCTGCGCCATCTCGGCGGTAGTCAGCCGGCGATGCTTGCGCCCATCGAACTTGCTCAGCGAGGCGAACGCGACATGGGCGATGTCCATGTTGAGACCCATGCCGATCGCGTCGGTGGCGACGAGGTAGTCGACCTCGCCCGACTGATACATCGCGACCTGCGCGTTGCGGGTGCGCGGGCTAAGCCCGCCCATCACCACCGCCGCGCCGCCCTTGTGCCGCCGCAGCATCTCGGCGAGCGCATAGACCTCGGCGGCGGTGAACGCGACGATCGCCGAGCGCTTGGGCAACCGCGACAGCTTGATCGGCCCAGCGTAGCTC
>CAXTTR010000176.1:4221-6555 GCA_964247215.1 uncultured Sphingomonadaceae bacterium | reverse complement strand
AGAGCACGCTTGGGAATCACTCGCGTGAGTCAGGCTTCATGATTGTTGATATAAGGCGCCGACTGTGGAATATCGCGGTTGCGCGTCCGCAACGCGTCGAGGCTCCACGGTCCCGGTCTGGCAAAGCTCAGGTAGAGGAAGACGAAGCAGAACAGGATGGCGAGATCGCCCTGGTTCACCACGGGGAAGATGCCCCACGGCAATTTCAGTCCCAGCGGCACGTGCACGAGGAAGTACCCCACCGCCATTTCGCCGGACAGCAGGAAGGCCGTCAAACGGGTAAAGAGCCCGATGAGCAAGAGCATGCCGCCGCCGAACTCCAACACCCCTGCGATACCATGGAGCGACAGAAGCACAAACGGACCCAGGCTGTGACCACCGGGCGGGAAGTGGAAGATCTTCTGCATGCCATGCTGCATGAATAACAGTGCGGCAACGATCCGGAGGGCGCTAAGCGTCCGGGGGGTCCATAGCGAACGATCTAAACTGGCCATAGCTGATCCTCTGGCGAGACGTCGAAATCGGGTCCATTCGGTCGCTGAGCGAACTCAGTCTCCGGTGGGCTGTCGGGCCAAGCTGCTGCATTCGCCTGTTGAAAGGGCAACTTCGCGGATGAAAGCACTCTAGAGCTTCACCTTGCCAGTGACGCCGAAGGTGCGCGGAGGCTGTGCGTAAGTCGCCGGATAGCCTGGCGCCTGGGTCGAGGCATTGGTGATGATTTTCTTGTCGAGCAAATTCCGTCCCCAAACCATCAGGGACAGGTTGTCGTTGCTCGAGCGCCATTCCAACGACGTGTTCAGGAGCACGTACGCAGGCTGACGCAGGAAATTGTCCGCTTCGAAATAGGAGTCCCCGTGATAATTCCCGGTCACATCGGCGTGGATGGTGCCGAACGAAACCCGCGTTTCGTAGTCCACCGATAAAGTCGCCGAAACCTTTTCGGCGCCAGGAAGCCGCCGGCCGGAAGCATCAACCGCGATCAGGGTCGCACCGCCGGTCGGCTTCACGATGCTCCCGACGGCGTTGGTATATTTGGTGAACGCGGCATGGAGGAGTTCCAGCCCGCCGTTGAGGCTTAGCTCGCTCGTCAACCGCGCGTTGAAGTCGATGTCGACGCCATAGAGGCGCGCCTGCGCTCCGTTGACGATCGTCTGAACCGTGGCAAGATACTGGACTACCTGGACGTTGCTGTAGTCGTAATAGAAGGCACCGAGATTCAGTCTCAGCCGCCGGTCAAGCAATTCGCTCTTGATGCCGGCTTCATAGGCATCGAGTCGCTCGGGCAGGTAGGACGGGTTGACCGGGTTCAGAATGTTGAATCCGCCGCTCTTGATGCCGCGATTGTAGGAAATATAACCCATGACGTCGGGCGTGAACTGGTGATCAAGCGCAACGCGCCAAGTCGGCTTTTCGATTGTCAAGGGCGGCTGGCTGAACAAAGCCGTGCTGGTCGAGCCATTGTACCGCGTCGTCACCACGCTGCCGTTCTGAAGCAGGCGGCGCTCGAAAGTGTAGCGGCCGCCGAGCGTCAGGTGGGTCTGGTCGAAAAGCTCGAGCGTGGTCTGGGCGAACGGCGCGATCGACTCCACCCGCTCCGATCCCGTGGTCTGAGTGACCCGGTTGGCGCCGCCCGGAGGTCCGGCGGGACCGTAGAGTCCGACGTTGAAATAGCGACCGAACGGGTCGTATGAGGTCCGCGAAAAGAAGTAGAAGGCGCCTGTCGTCCAGGTGAACCGCTTGCCGCTTGGGGAGACCAGTTGAACTTCTTCGGTGAAGTCTTTGTTCGGCCCATTTCCGTCGCCGGGCCCGGCATAGAGGATGGGTACGCCCGCCGGTATGTCGTCGAACAGGAATGAGGTTGTGCCGCGGCGGTAGGATGTAATCGAGACAAGCTTGGCAAACCCGAGATCCTGACTGATCGTCCCGCTTATCCCGCCACCGCGGAACGCCGTATAGCTCTCGATTGGCGAGTATGTGTCCTGCTTGCCTTCGGGGCCAGGGATAGGCAGCGGAAACCGCGTGCCCGGATAGGGAACGGAACTGAATGTGCGCTCCTTCCGATCCATGTAGTCGGCGATGAGGGTCACGTCGGTCGAAGCGCTTGGACTGAACAGCAGCTTGCCGCGCAGGTCGATCGAATGGAGCAGCCGGAAGGTGTCCTCGCCCGTCGTGAAATTCGTGCCGTAGCCCTTGCCTTGCGCCGCGTAGCTGGCGGACAGGCTGCCGACGATATCGCTCGCCAGCCCTCCCGAAACGAACAGGCCGCCGCGGAAGGTTGCATAATTGTCGATACCCGCCGTTGCCTGAAACCGGAGATCATGGGTCGGCGGCCGG
>CAXTTR010000176.1:0-4211 GCA_964247215.1 uncultured Sphingomonadaceae bacterium | reverse complement strand
GCCGGTCGTATTGCGGCCGAACAGCGTACCTTGAGGACCCTTCAGGACCGTAACCTGATCCACGTCGGGCAACTCGCGCAGCGCTTCGCGCTGGTTCGGCAGGTAAACGCCATCGATATACAAGGCGACCGGGTTTTCGACGACGTTGCTGGTCGTGCCGATGCCGCGCAGGACCGGCTGAAACGCGCCGGTATTCGTGCGGTAGTTGAGGCCGGGCGCGAGCGTGATGAGCCCCGTCAGGTTGGTGACCCCGGTACTGGCGAGCTGAGCCCCACTGACCGCCGTCACGACGATCGGCACCTTCTGCAGGTTCTCGCTGCGCTTTTGGGCGGTCACCACGATCTCGCCCACCTCGGTCGACGCGCTCGGCAGAGCCGCGTTCGTCGCGGTGGCCGGAGCATCTGTGGTCGCAGCCGCAGGCGATGTCGAACCGGCTTGCGGGCCGGTGTCCTGCGCCTGCGCCTGCGTCGCCAGAACGAGGATCGGGAGCGCGATGGCGGCCGTGCTCAGCCAATGGTGCTTGATGGTCATAGCTTTTCCCTCTTGGCCCTGACTGAGACAGTGGCTGCCCTCAGAACGGGTGCCCTATTCATCGACGGACTTGCCGCGGTCCGCCCCGACATGGTCCGCGACTTCCTGCTTCATCGCGGCGAGCGCGGCCTCGTCATAATAGTGCCCGCGAAGCACGACGCCGCGGATCTGGTGCAGGTTCTGGACGCTCGTCAGGGGATCGGCGCGAAGGACAACCAGGTTCGCGTCCTGGCCGGGCGCGACGCTGCCTATGCTCGCTTCGCGGTGCAGGAACCGCGCGCCTTCGATTGTTGCCATCTGGAGCACGCGCAAAGGCGACAAGCCGGCGCGCGCGAGCAGGTCCAGCTCGGAATGATAGCCAAATCCCGGAACCCACATGCCATCGGTGCCGACCATCATCTTCACGCCATTGTCGCCGAACAGCTTCACCAATCTGAGCTGATAATCGAATAGACGACGGAAGATTTCCTGCTGCTGCGGCGAGAACTTCGCGGCATAGGTCTTGGCCGTTTCCTTGAGCAGCTCACGCCGGGCGAGCGACATGTACCGATAGCTTGGATCGGCGCTGCCGTCGGCCCCGAGCTCCATCTGCTGGAGGCGTATCAGCGTCGGCACCTGCCAGGTGTCGTCCGCCACGAAGGACCTCATCAGGCCGCGGCATTTGACGGGATCAAACGTGTCGACCTCACGTTGCAGGCGGGCGAGCTCCGGTGACGTGGTAAAGATGATCGGATTGGCGAGGGCGAGCGCGAATACCTTTGGCGGGATGCCCGCGGTCTGAATCTGGCGCGGTTGGCTGGCCGCAAGATTGGCGCGTAGCGCGGCCTCGTCGGAGGAGCAGCCAAGGATGATCCCTTCCTTCGGGCCCATATGCTCGATCGAATGCATTCCGGCGCGGGTCGCTTGGGCGACATCGACCAGCGGCGGCAGATGCCCGACGAGCTTCAGTCCCAGACGTGTCGCCTCGCTTTGGGCAGCGAAGAACGCCGGCGGCGGCACATCGATCATCTTGATGAAATCTGCACCCATCGCCTGCTGCCGCCGAACTTCGGCGACTGCCGCTTCCGGCGTTGCCGCATTTTCCATCGTCAGGATCGTGCCTGGCAGTGCCAGCAGTTCGGGCAAGCCGTCGACGGAATGGCGCTGCCCGGCACGATCGCGCGCGAGCATTTCGGGTGAGCCGGACATCTGCCGATAGCCAGTAATGCCGTTCGCCAACATTCCGCGCAGGGAGTCCCGCGCGTCGACCGAATGCGAGTGCATGTCGAGGTAACCCGGCACGACATAGGCGCCGCGCCCGTCGAGACGCTGGCCTGCCCGCGCCGTGCGACGCGCAGCCGGCACGATTTGAGCGATCCGGCCGGCTTCGACGACGATGTCGCGATGGACGGCGATCGTCCCACGCGCCACATCGACGACGTTCGTGTCGGTAATGATAAGCGCGGGCTGCGCCGGAGCCGCCTGGCTGGCAAGAAGAGCGACAAGGGCGGCGACGAGGAGCGGAGTCTGCATCAGAATTTCACCGCGCCGCGAATGCCATAGGTTCGTGGCGGGCTTACCCCAACTGCCAAGAAACCCGCGGTCGGATGCAGGTTCAGGAACTGGGCGACCCGACTGTCTTCGATGTTGCGGACGAACGCGGTGACCGACCAACGATCGCTCTGCGGCCCGACGCTGATCTGAGCGTTGCTCATCCAATAGGAAGGCACGCGCTGTTCCGGAAGGTAGGCGAAGCCGATCGAGCGCTGCGCCTTGTACTGCGTGTCGGCACCGATCACCGCCTTGAAGGCGCCGAGCGGGATGGTTTGCTGCGCCGCCGTATTGATGGTCCAATCCGGTGAGTTGTAGGAAGGCTGCCCCGAGCAGTCGATCAGGTAGGGCGATGCGTTCGCAGCGGTGTACGTCACCGCGCATCCGGTCAGCGGAGGGCTGCCCGGCCCGGCGAGATAGCTGTAGGAGCGTTGACGCGCGTCGAGGTATTGCACGTCCGCGCTGACGAGTGTGGTCGGAGTGACGAGGAACCGCCCTTCGACCTCGACACCCCTTATGAGTGAGCTGCCGACATTCTGCGTGTAATTGGCGTTGCGTCCGGTGATATCGAGACCGACATGGCTCACCTGCTGGTTCTTATACTCCCACCAGAATGCTTCTAGATTGAGCTGCACGCGATTGTTCAGGAACCTGTTCTTGCTGCCCAGCGTGTAGGCTGTAATCGTTTCGGGCTGATAGGTCTCGAAGCCGACGGCCGCCGCGAAGCCGCCGGAGCGGTAGCCCGTCTCGACGCTGGCGTAGAGCAGATTGCGAGCCGTGACATCATACTCCACAGCCGCGCGATATGTCGGCCGACGGTTCGAAAGCGGGCGATTGAATGTCGCGTTACCCCGCACGATCAGATAGTTCGGCGGTCCTGGTGTCGTCACGACCGGGATGGGCGGGCCGCCCGCGGCGGGGAACGGAAATCCCAGTTGGAGGGTCTCGTCGAACAGTGGTACGAACGGGGCGGTTGGGCAGTTCGGAGCACCCGCAGGGGTTCGAGCAACGCAACTGATGACGGCCGAAGTAGACGCGTAGGCGAATTGCTTGTCGTCCTTCGTATATCGCAAACCGCCGACGACACGCAGTCGATCGCTGAGATTAGCCACCACACGGCCGAAAGCCGCATAGGATTTGGTGTGCAGCTCCTGAACAAGCGTGATCCCGCTGTTCAACTGCGTCAACGCCGTATGATCATGGATCGCTTCGTTGAAGTAATAGAGCCCAAGCGTGTAGTCGAATAGGCCGAGCCGGTTGCCGGCGAAGCGCGCCTCCATGCTGTAGCTCTCATCCTTCTGGACGTTCCTGAATGGAAAAAGCGCAGCATCCGAAAGATAGTCGAGGTCGGTCCGTCGATAGGCCGGCAGCAGGGTCAGCGTTCCAGCACCCGTCTTCCATTCGATGTCGGCGTTCGCTCCGTAGAATTGATTGTCCTGCTGCTGGGTCGGAGCCAACGGGCCGATCCGCCTTCCCGTCGGGCTGAGTGTTACGGTCTGGCGGTACGCTTGCGAGGCGGGCGAGTAGGCGCCCTCGCCGTCGGGCAGGCCGGAGGGCACGAAGCTGTAGTAGGCCGTGCCTGGAACCGCGGTCGGTGATGGGGGGACGCCGGGCCGGGCAACATAGCGGCCGGCGTAGCCCACCCCGGGGCCCACTCCGCCATTGTGCGCGTAATCGGCGGCAGCCCGCACCGTGAGGTCGGGCGTCAGTTCCGCTTTCAGCTGAACACGAGCCGCCCACGTCTTTTCATCCTGCGTTCCATCGCGCAGGTAACCGTCGTGATTGGACGTTGTGGCCGAGACCCGCAACGCGGCGCGGTCCCCCAACGGTAAATTGATCGCCCCTTCGGCGTTGACCGTGTTGTAGTTGCCGTAGGTTCCGGCGGCATAGCCGGACAATATGCCGAGCTTCGGCTGTGCCGGCAGCACATTAAGGGTGCCCCCGGTCGCGTTACGCCCGTAAAGAATACCCTGCGGCCCCTTCAGGACTTCGACGCGGTCAAGGTCGTAAAATACGCCGGTGGTCGAAGTGGGCCGCGGAATATAGATGCCGTCATAGTTGAACGAAACGGCTGGGTCGCTGGTCGCCACGACAGTGAAATTGCCGACCCCGCGTAAAAAGATGAGATTGCCGGTGCTGGTCGGTTCGAT
>CAXTTR010000175.1:0-6636 GCA_964247215.1 uncultured Sphingomonadaceae bacterium | reverse complement strand
GACGTCGCGAGCGCGCTCGCCGAGCGCGCCAGCCAAGGTGGCTGGGTGCGGCCGCGGGTCGACGACAGCTGCGCCTTCGCGGTCGCCGCGGGCCGCCATCCGGTCGTCGAGGCGGCGTGCGCCAAGGCGCGCGTGCCGTTTGTCGCGAACGACTGCGACCTGTCGCCGGCGCAGCGGCTATGGCTGGTCACCGGGCCGAACATGGCGGGCAAGTCGACGTTCCTGCGCCAGAACGCGCTCCTCGCTTGCCTCGCGCAAGCGGGGTCGTTCGTGCCCGCCGCTAGCGCCCACATCGGTATCGTCGACCGCCTGTTCAGCCGCGTCGGCGCGTCGGACAATCTGGCGCAGGGGCGTTCGACGTTCATGGTCGAGATGGTCGAGACCGCGGCGCTCCTGACCACCGCGACAGCGCGCAGCCTCGTCATCCTCGACGAGGTCGGGCGCGGCACCTCGACCTATGACGGGCTGGCAATTGCCTGGGCAGTGCTTGAGGCGGTGCACGACGGGCTTGCCTGCCGCTGCCTGTTCGCGACGCATTACCACGAGCTGACCCGGCTGTCGGCGCGGTTGAAGGCGCTGGCGCTGGTCACGGTTGCTGTCCGCGAGTGGCAGGGCGAGCTGGTGTTCCTGCACGAGGTCGTCCCCGGCGCGGTCGACCGCAGCTACGGGCTCGCCGTGGCCAAGCTCGCCGGGCTGCCCAAGCCGGTGATCGCGCGGGCAAAAGAGGTGCTGGCGCGGCTCGAGGCGAACAAGGCCAAGACCGGCGGGCTGGGGGCATCGCTGGAGGAATTGCCGCTGTTCGCGGCTGCCGTGGTGCCAGAGACCGATGCGTTGCGCGAGCGGCTGGCGGCCCTGCAGCCGGATCAGCTCAGTCCGCGCGAGGCGCTCGATCTATTGTATGAGCTGCGGGGATTAATGTAGATCGGGGCTGGCCAGCGAAGCACACCCTTTCGCCAAGTTCACCCGCTGCCCCAGCGCAAGCTGGGGCCCATCTCCGGGCAGGGCTGTCACTCGCTCGACGATGGGCCCCAGCTTTCGCTGGGGCAGCGGGTTAAGGCCGTCGAGCTAACTCAAGCGGACACTACGCGCCCCGAACGGAATCACCCCCGCATACAGCCCCCCATCGTAATTAGCTGCATCGTACACCGGCAGTCCGCCCTCGCGCAGCCGGTAGGCGTCCTCGACGATGCACGCCTGCTGCTCGATGCCGTAGCGCGCGAACGGCTTGCCCGGCATCAGCGCATAGCGGTAGCGCGCGAACGGCGGGCGGCGCAGGATCAGGTTGAGCCCTTGCTGATGCTGCCAGCAATGCACCAGTTCGTGCACGAACAGGGCGCGCAGCGGCAGCTTCTCGGCGGCGAAGTCGTCCGACCAGCAGCCGCCTTCCGGGTGGAACCAGATGCCGCCGTCGGGGGCCATCGTCACATGCCTCGGCTGGAACGGAAACCACTTGGCGCGGTGCAGGCAAACCCGCGCCGGATCGAGCGCATCGCCAAAGACGCTGGCGGCGAGCCCGGTCTCGCCCGGACTTAGCGGCCGCGACTCACGGCGCGGCATCACCCGCCGCGAGCGCTGCCGCCTCGGTATCGACCGCCGCGCCGCTGGCGAAATGCAGCGTCAGCGGCACCTTGCCGCCGGCAATGGAATGCAGGTCATACAACATCGCGTGACGGCCGCGGGGCGCGAACGCCAGCGTCGACCGCGCCGCAACGGGGACGCTGGTCTCGGTTGCCATCGTCATCATGCCGTTCGCCATCGCCGAATCGTGGAGCTCGATACGCGACGCGGCGGGCGAACTGATCGACATCAGCTTGTCGTCGGTACTGCCGCCGGTGATCGTGAAATAGCCTGCTGCCGGACGCCCGGCCACCGCCGCCAGCCGCACCCATGCACCGCTGACGCGTGGCAGGCGGACCTGCGCTTGGGCCATCGCTCCCGAGAACAGCGCCCCGGCAAGCAGCAGCAACGCAGCGACACACGCCAGCCGACCAACCGTCCTTGACACTGCCGACATCGTTACACTCCCGCTACGGTGCTGAGATAGGGGGGACGAAGCCGTTCGTCGATGCGGCAGAGCGTCCGTCACGGCGCGGTAGGGCCAGGCGGATTAGCGGCGCTTGAACGTGACATGCGCGCTTGTAGCGCTTTTTGACGCTCCCTATATGCCCGTTCAGCCGCAGCGGGCGGGTCGTCGCTTCATGGTGAGGGCGGCCCGGCGCTGCTTGTAAACATCGCTTCTTCAAGAGGGCACAATGGCAAAAGTTATCGGGATCGACCTCGGCACCACCAACAGCTGCGTTGCCGTGATGGAAGGCAGCACGCCCAAGGTCATCGAGAATGCCGAGGGCGCGCGCACGACGCCGTCACAGGTGGCGTTTACCAAGGATAAGGAGCGCCTTGTCGGCCAGCCGGCCAAGCGCCAGGCGGTGACCAACCCCGAGAATACCATCTTCGCCGTCAAGCGCCTGATCGGCCGCCCGTTCAGCGATCCGCTGACGCAGAAGGACGCGGCTCTCGTTCCGTACAAGATCGTCAAGGGCGGCAACGGCGACGCGTGGGTCAAGGCTGGCGGTGAGGATTACTCGCCGTCGCAGATTTCCGCCTTCATCCTGCAAAAGATGAAGGAGACCGCCGAGGCCTATCTCGGCGAGACCGTAACGCAGGCCGTCATCACCGTTCCTGCTTACTTCAACGACGCGCAGCGGCAGGCGACCAAGGACGCCGGGCGCATCGCCGGATTGGACGTGCTGCGCATCATCAACGAGCCGACGGCAGCCGCGCTCGCCTACGGCCTCGACAAGGTCGGCGCGAAGACGATCGCGGTCTATGACCTCGGCGGCGGCACCTTCGACGTGTCGGTGCTCGAACTCGGCGACGGTGTGTTCGAGGTCAAGTCGACCAGCGGCGATACTTTCCTCGGTGGCGAGGATTTCGACGCCAAGGTCGTGTCGTTCCTCGCCGAGGATTTCCGCAAGGCCGAGGGCATCGACCTGACCAAGGACAAGCTGGCGCTGCAGCGGCTCAAGGAAGCGGCCGAGAAGGCCAAGATTGAGCTGTCGTCGTCGGCGTCGACCGAGGTCAACCTGCCGTTCATCACGGCGGACGCGACCGGGCCGAAGCACCTCGTCAAGACGATCACCCGCACCGATCTCGAGAAGCTGGTCATCGACCTGATCGAGCGCACCCGCAAGCCGTGCCTCGACGCGATCAGCGAAGCCGGTGTGAAGACCAGCGAGATCGACGAGGTTATCCTCGTCGGCGGCATGACCCGCATGCCGCGCGTCCGCGAGTTCGTGAAGCAGCTGTTCGGCAAGGAGCCCAACACCAGCGTCAACCCCGACGAAGTCGTCGCGATGGGTGCGGCGATCCAGGCGGGCGTGCTCCAGGGCGACGTCAAGGACGTGCTGCTTCTCGACGTGACGCCGCTGTCGCTCGGCATCGAGACGCTGGGCGGGGTGTTCACCCGCATGATCGACCGCAACACGACGATCCCGACCAAGAAGTCGCAGACCTATTCGACCGCCGATGACAACCAGTCGGCCGTGACCATCCGCGTCTTCCAGGGCGAGCGCGAGATGGCGGCGGATAACAAGCTGCTCGGCCAGTTCGACCTTGTCGGCATTCCGGCCGCGCCGCGCGGGCTACCGCAGATCGAGGTGACGTTCGACATCGACGCCAATGGTCTCGTCAGCGTCAATGCCAAGGACAAGGGTACCGGCAAGGAGCAGCAGATCCGCATCCAGCCGTCGGGCGGCCTGTCGAAGGACGACATCGACCAGATGGTCAAGGATGCCGAGCGCTTCGCCGCCGACGACAAGAAACGGCGCGCGGTCGCCGAGGCACGCAACCAGGCCGATAGCCTGGTGCACTCGACCGAGCGCCAGCTTACCGAACATGGCGACAAGGTCTCGGCCGAGGTCAAGGCCGACATCGAGAAGGCGGTCGCCGACCTCAAGGCGATCCTCGACGGCGGCGACGCGGACGCGCTGACCGCCAAGACGACGGCGCTGGCGACGGTGGCGATGAAGCTTGGCGAGGCGGTCTATGCAGCCGAGAGCGCGCCACAGCCCGACGCGACCACGGCAAAGCACGACGACGTCGTCGACGCCGAGTTCAGCGAAGTCGACGACGAGAAGAAGTAGGGCGGCAACTCCCCCTCCCCTTCAGGGGAGGGGGTTGGGGGGTGGGGACTCCGATCGAGAGGCTTCAGCCTCGCGCACCACAACCCCACCCCCGGCCCCTCCCCTGAAGGGGAGGGGAGCAGGGGATTTAGATGAGCCTCGACATCGACTATTACGAACTGCTCGAATGCGAGCGCACCGCCGACGATGCGGTGCTTAAGGCGAGCTACCGCCGCCTCGCGATGCAGTTCCACCCCGACAAGAACCCTGGCGACGCCAACGCCGAAGCGCGTTTCAAGGCGATCAGCGAGGCGTATGACTGCCTCAAGGACCCCCAGAAGCGCGCTGCCTACGACCGCTATGGCAAGGCGGCGTTCCAGCAGGGCGGCGGGCGCGGACCGCAGGCCGACGATCTCGGCGGCATCTTCGAGGATATCTTCAGCCAGTTCATGGGCGGCGGCCGCGGACGGCAGGCGAACAACCGTGGCGCCGACCTGCGCTACGATCTCGAGATGAGCTTCGAGGAAGCCTACACGGGCAAGAACGCGACGCTGAACATGGAAGTGTCGGTGACCTGCGCGCCGTGCAACGGCAGCGGTGCCAAGCCCGGAACCTCGGCGAAGGCCTGCACGACCTGCGGCGGCCAGGGCAAGGTCGGCATGCGGCAGGGCCTGTTCATGGTCGAGCGCACCTGCGTCACCTGCCGCGGGCTCGGGCGCGTTATCGCCGACCCGTGCGACACCTGCCACGGCGCGGGCCGGGTCGAGCGCGAAAAAATCCTCGACGTCAAGATTCCGGCGGGCGTCGATGACGGCACCCGTATCCGGCTGGCGAACGAAGGCGAGGCCGGGACGCGCGGGGGGCCGGCGGGCGACCTGTACATCTTCGTCCAGCTGAAACCGCACACGCTGTTCAAGCGCGACGGCACGACGCTGTTCGCCGAAGCGCCGATCTCGTTCACGACGGCAGCGCTCGGCGGCGAGATCGAGGTGCCGTGCCTCGACAAGCAGCCCGCGGTGATCAAGGTGCCGGCAGGGACGCAGAGCGGCAAGCAGCTGCGCGTCCGCGGGCGGGGCATGCCGGCGCTGAACAGCAACGGGCAGAGCCACGGGTTCGGCGACCTCGTCGTGCAGCTCGACGTCGAGACGCCGGTCAAGCTGACCAAGCGCCAGCGCGAGCTGCTCGAGGAGTTCCAGGCGCTCGAGGAAGCCGAGGATGGACGCAATAACCCGGGACAGACCGGGTTCTTCGCCAAGCTGAAGGACGTGTGGGCGGAGCTGACGGAGTAGTTGCTTAGTCCTTCCCGTCTTCGGGGAGGGGGACCGCGCCTCTTGGCGTGGTGGAGGGGCGGAGATCTAGCAAAGGTCGTCGCCACGCGGCAATGCCCCTCCGTCGCGCGAAGGGCGCGCCACCTCCCCGAAGACGGGGAGGATCAAAGCGTTGACAACTCCCGCCTCTCCCCCTAACAGGCTCGCTCCGCACGGCACCCCTTCGGGGCGCTGCGCTCAGTCTATACTGACCTAAGGTTCACCACGATGTTCGCAGTAGTGCGCACGGGCGGCAAGCAGTACCGCGTTGCCGCCGACGACAAGATCATCGTCGAGAAGCTCGACGGCGAGGCGGGCGACACCGTCACGCTCGAAACGCTGATGCTTGGCGATGCCGGGGCACTGACCGCGGGCGGCGTCACCGCCGAGATCGTCGCCCAGACCAAGGGTGACAAGGTCATTATCTTCAAGAAGCGCCGCCGTCACAACTACCGCCGCAAGAACGGTCACCGTCAGCAGCTGACGGTGCTGAAAATCGTCAGCGTCGGCTAAGCGAGAGTATAGAGCATGGCACATAAGAAAGCCGGCGGTTCATCGCGCAACGGCCGCGACTCCGCCGGACGCCGCCTCGGCGTCAAGCTGTTCGGCGGACAGGCCGCGACCGGCGGCAGCATCATCATCCGCCAGCGCGGCACCCGCGTTTACCCGGGCCGCAACGTCGGCCTCGGCCGCGATCACACGCTGTTCGCGCTGAACGACGGCATCGTGGTATTCCACGAGGGCCGCCAGGGCCGCAAGTATGTCAGCATCGACACACCGGTCGCGCGTGTTACCGAGCCGATGGCGGTTGCGGCGGAGTAGGACAGGGCTGACTTTCGCTCGACGATGGACCCCAGCTTGCGCTGGGGCAGCGGGTGTAAACTGACAGCTTTGTTCTCAATTGCAGTTAAGACCGGGCGTGCTGCACACTGGCAATACCCTGCTACGTGCGCCACATAGGCGGGCATGAAGTTCCTCGATCAAGCCAAGATTTACCTGCGCTCGGGCGCCGGCGGCGACGGCGCGGTATCGTTCCGGCGCGAGAAGTACGAGGAGTTCGGCAGGCCCGATGGCGGTGACGGCGGCCGCGGCGGCAACATCGTGCTCGAAAGCGTCGCCGGGCTCAACACGCTGATCGACTTCCGCTATTCGCAGCACTTCAAGGCCGGGCGCGGCCAGCACGGCATGGGCCGCGACCGCACCGGCGC
>CAXTTR010000174.1:0-6683 GCA_964247215.1 uncultured Sphingomonadaceae bacterium | reverse complement strand
GTGCTGCTCGGTGACATCCTGGCCTTCGCAGAAAATGCCGGTGACACGGCCTTGTTCGTCGATCACCGGTTCGTAGATGAAGTCGAGGATGCGTTCCTCGTGGGCGCCGCCGGGGCCGACCGCTAACTGGATCGCGGCCCCATGCACGACCGATCGCTGGCCCGATGCAAAGACTTCATCGAGCATCTCCAGGAGACCTTGCCCGACCAGCTCGGGGAAAGCCTCAAGCACCGTTCGTCCGAGGTACTCGCGGTCGCCGAAAAGCCGGCGGTAGCTATCGTTGACGAACTCGAACATGTGGTCGGGGCCGTCGAGAATAGTGATGAAGCCAGGGGCCATCGTGAACAGCTTGCGCTGGCGCTCAATCTCGTCGGCAAGCAGCTTCTCGCCGAGCACCGCCGCGGTGGTCTCGGTGCACAGCACCAGGACGCCGCCAACGCCGTTCGCAGCCGCGTCATCGCCGATCGGGCTATGGCTGTACGTCCAGTAAACATCGTCGAGGCGGCCGTTGCGGGTGATCGGGATCAGCTGGTTGACGTGCCAGGTCGCACCCTTGCCCGCCATGACCTGTTCGATCTGCGGGCCGATCACCGGCCAGATCTCGTTCCATACCTGCCGTGCCGGGTGGCCGAGCGAGCCTGGATGCCGCTCGGGCCCGATCGATTGACGGCACGCGTCATTGTACAGGCAGCGCCCGTCGTAGCCCCAGAAGATGTACATCGGATGCCCGGTATTGAGCAGCAGCTGAACCGCGGTCTTCAGGCTTTGCGGCCAGCGCTGCGGCGGCCCGAGCGGCGATGCTGCCCAGTTGTGCTCGCGGATCAGCGCACCCATTTCGCCGCCGCCGGCGAGGAACGCCGGGGCAGGCGGAGCCAGCGGCTGGCTCGACGGCGCAATACTAACTAGCGACAACCGCCGCGCTCCCGTTTTGCCCCCGCAACTACTATTGTAACGTACAAACAACGGCTCGGTAAGCATGTTACCGTACCGATCTCCCGTAATATTCAAGCAAACAATGCCCCACGCCCGGCATCTAGCTAATCGCGTCGATCGCAACGTTGGCCGCGCTCCGGTTCACCAACCTGCAACGCATCGTGTACTAAAGCGATGGGGAGCTAATCGGGAATTGTCCGTGATTCATGACCTGCATCGACTCGTCGTGCTGAATGCACCGATGTACATCAGCATTACATCGCTGGTTGCGGGGCTGATCCTGGGCGTGCTGATTTACGGCCGCCGTCACGAACAGCGCACCCGCGACCGCGGCAGCGTTCCGTAAGTCGTCGACTGCGCGGTTGACGCCCTTCCCGCGGCGCGCGACAGAGACGCCTGGTCAACGAGAGGCGCGCGATGTCCCCCGATATAAATGCGGTGATCTGCCCGGTGGTCTTATCGGGCGGCGCAGGCACGCGGTTATGGCCGTTGTCGCGCGCGCTGCATCCCAAGCAGCTGCTGCCGGTCGCGGGCGCGCAGTCGATGCTGCAGGCGACGCTGGCGCGGGTCGCGGGCGCATCCGGTTTTGGCGCGCCGGTGATCGTCGGCGGCGAGGCGCACCGCTTCATGATCGCCGACCAGCTTGCCGCAATCGACGTCACACCACGGGCGATCATGCTCGAGCCCGCCGGGCGCAATACCGCCGCCGCGATCGGGCTGGCGGCGCGTCAGGTGGCGGCCGGTGATCCCACGACGCTGCTGCTGGTGATGCCATCGGACCATGTGATCACCGATGCGGCCGCGTTCCGTGCAGCGGTCGACACGGCGCGCCCGGCAGCGCTGGCCGGGCACCTCGCTACCTTCGGCATCACGGCCAAGCACCCCGAAACCGGATTCGGCTATATCGAGCAGGGCGAGCCGCTTGCTGGCATGCCCGGCGTCATGACGGTGGCGCGCTTTGTCGAGAAGCCCGATCTTACGACCGCGCAAGCCTATGTCGCCGATGGCAAACACTATTGGAATAGCGGCATCTTCCTGTTCAGCGCTGGGAGCTATCTCGACGCGCTGGCCCAATACGCGCCCGACATCGCCGCCAGTATCGATGCCGCGATGTCGGGCGCGACAACCGACGGCAGCTTCGTCCGGCCTGCGAGCGACGCCTTCCTGCGCTGCCGCAGTACCTCAATCGATTACGCGGTGATGGAGCCGAGCGACCGCGCCGCCGTGGTGCCGGTCGACTTTGCGTGGTCCGACGTCGGCTCGTGGGATGCGCTGTGGGCGATCAGCAATCACGACGCGCACGGCAATGCGATCGGCGGCGACGTTGTTGCGATCGACAGCGGCAACAATCTGCTGCGTGTCGAAGACGGGCCGATGATCGCCGCCGTCGGCTGCGAGGATATGGTCGTGGTCTCGACCCGCGACGCCGTGCTCGTCGTGCCGCGCGCGCGGGCGCAGGAGGTCAAGGGCATCGTCGACCAGCTCCGCGCCGCAGGCCACGTCAGCGCCGATGCCGCGCCGGTCGTGCACCGGCCATGGGGGACGTATCAGACCACCGACCACGGGCCGCGTTTTCAGACCAAGCGCATCGTCGTCAAACCCGGCGGCAACCTGTCGCTGCAGATGCACCACCACCGCGCCGAGCATTGGATCGTCGTCGCCGGGACCGCCAAAGTGACAGTCGACGATCTGGTCAAGCTCGTCCACGAAAACGAGTCGATCCACATCCCCAAGGGGGCGTCGCACCGGCTCGAGAACCCCGGCCGCATTCCGCTGCAGCTGATCGAGGTGCAGTGCGGCAGCTACCTCGGCGAGGACGATATCGTGCGTTTTGACGACATCTATGGGCGCGCGGGGACGACGACTTAGCGGTGGTCGTACCGGTGCTTTGTATACCGCCTGACTCCACCTTTACCCGCCGCCCCAGCGCAAGCTGGGGCCCACGCTTGTACAGCAGCGCGATCCGCCCGAACATGGACCCCAGCTTCCGCTGGGGCAGCGGGATTTGGTCGATAGAACAGCCGTGCAGGATTTAGGTGCTGTTCGCATCAACGATTGTCATATTGATGACATAGCGATGGCGCTCGATACTGAATAAACTGCGGGGGTTTGTGATGGAACTGCGACGGACGTTGATCACCGTGCTCACCCTGCTCGCTACGGCGCTCGCCACCCCCGCAGCCGCCGCACCGCCGCCGGCGCAGCCGAAGCTGTTCGTGGTGATCTCGCTCGATCAGTTCAGCGCGGCGCTGTTTGACGAATACCGCGACCGCTTTACTGGCGGGCTCAAGCGCATGGCGCGCGAGGGCGTTGTCTTTCCGAGTGCCTATCAGAGCCATGCCGCGACCGAAACCTGCCCCGGCCACTCGACCTTGCTGACCGGACGGCACCCCGCCGCCACCGGCATTGTCGGCAACAGCTGGTTCGACCGCGCCACGGGCAAGAACCTGTACTGCGTCTTCGATCCCGCCGGGCGCGTGCCGCAGCGCGACGGCCAGCCGCGCGGCCCCGCCAACCTCAAGGTGCCGACGCTCGGCGAATGGCTCAAGGCCGCCAATCCGGCGTCACGCACCTACGCCGTATCGGGCAAGGACCGCGCCGCGATCACCATGGCGGGACATGATCCGGACGGCGTGTTCTGGTGGGACGACGAGAATGGCTTCACCACCTACGTCCCCAAGGGCACGAGCGACCTCGACCGGCTGGAGCCGGTCGCCGCGTTCAATGCCGCTTACTTCGCCAGCTGGAAGCGCGGCGGCGCGCCCGGCTGGGGCAAGGCGGACCCGCGCTGCACGCCCGAGCCGCAGCCGAGCCGCTTCGGCGGGGTGACCATCACGCACCGCACCCCGCCGGCGGGGTGGACCCCGCCGCCCAGCTTCCGCGACTTCGGCGATCCCGACTTCAAGCGGCGCTTCCGGGCTTCACCGGCGATGGACCGCGTGACGCTGGCGCTGGCCGGGCAGCTGCTTGACCGCAACAAGCTCGGGCGCGGCACCGCTCCCGACGTGCTCGCGGTCAGTCTGTCGGCGGTCGACTATGTCGGGCATCGTTACGGCACCCAGGGTCCCGAGATGTGTCAGCAATTGATGGAGCTGGACGCGGCGCTTGGCGGCTTCATCGCCAAGCTCGACGCGCTCAAGCTTCCCGTCGTCGTCGCGCTCACCGCCGATCACGGGTCGGTCGACGCGGCCGAGCGCACCGCCGAGCACGGTGTCCCCGCGCGGCGCATCGTGCCCGAGGTGTTCGGCGGCGAGATCAATCGCGCGGTCCGCGCCAAGCTCGGCCTTGACTTCGACCCGCTCGGCGGTGGCGGCGACCAGATCGTCATCCTCGGCGACCCGGCCAAGCGCGCCGCGATCGAGGCGGCAACGCTCGCTGAACTGCGCGCGCGGCCTGAGGTTGTCGCGGCATTCAGCAAGGCTGAGGTGATGGCGTCGATGCCGCCGCGCGGCAAGCCCGCCGACGAGATGACGCTCGCCGAACGCTTCGCGCTCAGCGCCGATGCGACACGCAGCGGCGATATAGCCGTGGCGTTCCAGCCGTACACGACATTCGGCAACCCGCAGGCCGAGGGCGACACCGTCGCCGGGCACGGCTCGGTGTGGAACTACGACCGCCGCGTGCCGCTGCTGTTCTGGTGGCCGGGCGCAACGCCGTTCGAGCAGCCGCTGCCGGTCGAAACGACCGACATCGCGCCGACGCTCGCAGCCTTGGCGCATATCAAGACACCGCCGGTCGACGGCCGCTGCCTTGACCTCGACGCCACGGCGGGAGACAGCTGCACTCATTGACTTCAGGAGCAAGCCGATGATCGAACTCTATTACTGGCCGACACCGAACGGGCACAAGATCACGCTGATGCTTGAGGAGGCCGGGCTCGACTATCGCATCCACCCGGTCAACATCCGCGAGGGCGCGCAGTTCGCGCCTGATTTCCTCAAGATCTCGCCGAACAACCGCATGCCGGCGATCGTCGACACGACGCCGGGCGACGGTGGCGAGCCGCTGAGCGTCTTCGAATCGGGCGCGATCCTGCTGTATCTCGTCAACAAGACCGGGCGGTTCGGCGGCAAGACCCTGCGCGAGCGCATCACCGTCGACGAGTGGCTGTTCTGGCAGATCGGCGGCCTCGGCCCGATGGCGGGGCAGTACTCGCACTTCACCCGCTTCGCGCCCGAGCAAGTGCCGTACGGGATCAAGCGCTACACCGACGAAACATTGCGGCTGCTCGGCGTGGCGGAACGACGGCTGGCTGTGAGCGCTTATCTTGGCGGGTCCGAGTACAGTGTTGCTGACATGGCGAGCTATCCATGGGTGCTGGCGGCAGCAAACACACTGCCAGTGGACACGTTCCCCAAGCTGACGGCGTGGCTGGAGGCAATCAAAGCGCGGCCAGCGACGGTGGCAGCCTATGCGCGTGCGGACGAGGTCGTGCCGCCTGCCGCCTGACCTCACGATCGGACCACACCATGCGCAACGACCCCTACCGGCTCACCCCGGGCTTCTACCCGTGGCGGTTGACCCTCGAAACCCGGTTCGGCGACATGGACCCCAATCGCCACCTCAACAACGTCGCGATTGCGCGCATTTACGAGGAGGGACGGGTGCGCTTCAACATCGCGCTGCGCGCGGTACACCCCGAAATGACGCGGCTGCGCTTCGTCGTTGCGCATATCGCGGTCGATTACCTGGCCGAGGGGCATTACCCCGATCCGGTCGAGGTCGGCTTGGGCGTGCTGTCGTTCGGCAGCAGCAGCTACCGTGCCGCGCTCGGCATGTTTCAGCACGGCCACTGCATCGGGCTATGTGACACCGTGCTCGTCCACCGTGGCGAGACTGGCCCAGCGCCGCTGCCTGCCGAACTCCGGACTGCGCTTGGCGAATGGGCGGTGCGCGGCTAGGAAGCGCGCTCATTCAACGGAGACCCGATATGGCCGACGCGCCGAGCACCCTAACGCTGACCCTCGACGGCGGCGATGTCACCATCAAGCTGCGCCCCGACCTCGCGCCAGGACATGTCGCGCGCCTTGCCGAGCTGGCGAACGAGGGCTTTTACGACGGCGTGGTTTTCCACCGCGTCATCCCGGGCTTCATGGCGCAGGGCGGCGACCCGACCGGCACCGGCTCGGGCGGCTCGAAGAAGCCCGATCTCAAGGCCGAGTTCTCGAAGGAAAAGCACAAGCGCGGCACCTGCTCGATGGCGCGTACATCAGCGCCTAACTCGGCGAACAGCCAGTTCTTCATCTGCTTCGCGGACTCGAGCTTCCTCGACGGGCAATACACCGTATGGGGCGAGGTCACGAACGGCATGGAGCTGATCGACGCGCTGCCGAAGGGCGAGCCGCCGCGGACACCGGGGAAGATCTTGAAGGCTGTCGCGGCTTAGGTCTAACTGCTTACTTCTTCCTGCTCCCCTCCCCTTCAGGGGAGGGGCCGGGGGTGGGGACGCACTCGGATCGCGAAGTATCGCCACCCGCCCTAAGTCCCCACCCCCCGACCCCCCTCCCCTGAAGGGGAGGGGGAGCACTAAGAAACAGGTGAGCTCCTACCGCCCCCGCGACCGCAGCGGGTTCACCACCGCGCGCGGATCGCGTGCCGGGCGTCCGCCTGACCCGCTCGGGCGGCCCGGCCGTCCTGTCGGACGCCGCCCCGCCATGCTGCGCGAGTCCTCGAAGCGTTCGGCGGGCGGTGCGGCCTTCTCGACCGCGGCGGTCTTGGCGACAGCCGCGCGGAACTCCGCGGGCAGCGGC
>CAXTTR010000173.1:647-6701 GCA_964247215.1 uncultured Sphingomonadaceae bacterium | reverse complement strand
ACTAAACAGTCGCCGTCACCCCGGCGAAGGCCGGGGCCCATTTCCGGGACGCGCGCCTTGCCCGGAGATGGGCCCGGCCTTTGCCGGGGTGACAATAAGTGGTTGAGCAATGCGCGGTGCAAGCGACGGCCGGCGTAAGCAGGCATGGCACTTCGCCGGCCAACCGCCTATCTAGGCGCGTAAGCCGTGGTCGCGCGGTGTTTCGGGTGGGATACAGATGGCGTCTTCAGCGCAGACACAGCTCGCGGCTAACCTCAGCCTTGCCAATTTCGGCAAGGCGACCGAACTCAAAAAGCGGCTGTGGTTTACGCTCGGCGCGCTGATCGTTTTCCGGCTGGTGTCGTTCGTGCCGTTGCCGGGCATCGACCCGCAGGCACTGAGCGCGCTGTTCGCGCGGACGCAGGGCGGCGTGCTCGATTTCTTCAATATGTTCTCGGGCGGCGCGCTGCAGCGCATGTCGCTGATCGCGCTCGGCGTGACGCCGTACATCACCGCCTCGATCATCGTTCAGCTGATGACCAGCCTCGTGCCGTCGCTGATGTCGCTGAAGAAGGAAGGCGAGTCAGGGCGCAAGAAGCTTAACCAGTACACCCGTTACGGGACAGTCTTCCTGACCATTGTTCAGGGCTATGGCATCGCCGTCGGGCTCGAGAGCTGGGGCGCGGGCCAGGGCGTCGGCGCGGTCATCGACCCCGGCTGGTTCTTCCGCATCACGACCGTGATCACGCTGGTTGGCGGCACGATGTTTCTAATGTGGCTCGGCGAGCAGATCACCAGCCGCGGTATCGGCAACGGCATTTCGCTGATTATCATGGCGGGCATCGTCGCGCATATGCCGACGGCGATCGGCCAGCTATTCGAGCAGAGCCGGACCGGCGCGCTGTCGGTCGGTTTCCTGCTGCTGGTGACGGTGATCGCATTGGCGACGATCGCGTTTATCTGTCTGATGGAGCGGGCGCAGCGCAAGGTGCTGATCCAGTATCCCAAGCGCCAGGTCGGCACGCGGCAGTTCCAGGGTGACAGCTCGTTCCTGCCGCTCAAGATCAACACCAGCGGCGTCATCCCGCCGATCTTCGCGTCGTCGCTGCTGCTGATGCCGCTGACCGTCGCGCAGTTCGCGGCCAAGGGCGGCAACGGTCCCGACTGGCTGCTGACGGTGACGACCGCGCTCCAGCACGGCGCGCCGCTATACATGCTGCTCTATGCGGCCGGCATCATCTTCTTCAGCTTCTTCTACACCGCGGTGGTGTTCAATCCCGAGGAGACCGCCGACAATCTCAAGAAGTACGGCGGCTTCGTACCGGGTATCCGGCCCGGCGTACGGACAGCGGAGTATCTCGATTACGTGCTGACGCGGATTACGGTGATCGGCGCGGCGTATCTGACGCTGATCTGCCTGCTGCCCGAGTTTCTGATTTCGAAGATGTCTATCCCGTTCTATTTTGGTGGCACCAGCCTGTTGATCGTGGTTAACGTCACCATGGATACGGTGGCACAAATCCAGAGCCACCTGCTCGCGCATCAGTATGAAGGGCTCATCAAGAAGTCCAAGCTCAGGGGAAATCGCCGTTGATCGTCGCTAAGCCGCGGGCTGCTGCCCGGTGAACATCATCCTGCTCGGCCCGCCGGGGGCCGGCAAGGGCACGCAGGCCAGCCGGCTCGAACGCGAACGCGGCATGGTCCAGTTGTCGACCGGCGATATGCTGCGCGCCGCGGTAGCCGCTGGTACGCCGGTCGGGCTCCAGGCCAAGGCAGTGATGGTGGCGGGTGAACTGGTGTCCGACGAGATCGTCAGCGGCATTCTGTCGGAACGCCTCGACGCCGCCGACGCCCGCGCCGGGTTCATCCTCGACGGGTATCCGCGCACGCAGGCGCAGGCCGAGACGCTGGACCTGATGCTGGCCGCAAAAGGCTTGCAGCTACACCATGTCATCGAACTCGAAGTCGATGAGAATGCGCTTGTCGAGCGCATCACCGGCCGCTTCACCTGCGGCAATTGCGGGGAGGGCTATCACGATGTCTACAAGCTGCCCAAGGTCGCGGGCACCTGCGACGTCTGCGGGCATCATCAGTTCAAGCGCCGCCCTGACGACAATGCCGCGACGGTCCGCACCCGTATGGCTGAATACCGCGCCAAGACCGCGCCGATCCTGCCTTATTACGACGCGCGCGGCATGGTCAGCCGCGTCGATGGGATGGGCGGCATGGACACGGTCCATAATGCCATTGATGCGGTGCTCGACCGCTAAGCTTGTGATGACGGCGTGATTACGTCATGTCTTCTCCGCGATAGGGAGGACCAGCCATGAATGAGCAGATGCCTATCAAGCGGACGACGCGACAGCACCGGTCGGGAAACAGCTTTTCAGTGCGGCTGCCGGGCGAGACGGCGTATCCCGATCCTCATCAGGAACTCGAAGTCGAGGTTGTTGGGGACACGCGAATTTTGCGGCCGAAAGTACCCGAGCGGATCAGTGTCAGTGAAATGTTCAAACGGCTCGAGGCGCTTGGTCCATCGACGCTTGGACCTGCGGCGTTAGTCAGGGGCTATGGCCGCCCGATGTCTGGGCAGCCCGATGACACGCTATCTGATTGACGCCGACATCGCGCTATACGCGATGCAACGAAGGCCTCAGGTGGTGGCGGCCTTCGCCCATGCCGAGACGGATGACCTATTCACGTCGACAATAGTCTATAGCCAGCTCCTGCAAGGTCTGCCCGGTCATGCAGAACCGGTCGCGGAACGCGCTCGAATCGAGGTTTTTTTACACGCGGTTGCGCTTGTCCCTTATACCGAGCCTGCAGCACGCGCGTACGGGATCATCATCGACAAAATTGGTTTTAGCAGGGCTCACACCCTCGATCGCATGATCGCCGCGCACGCGATCAGCCTCGACGCGACGCTCGTTACCAACAACACCGGCGATTTTGCCGACATTGACGGGTTGCGCCTCGAGAACTGGGCCGCCTAGCCCAACTCTCCGCTTGACAAGCGCGCGCGTGCTGCCTAGCTACCCGACTTCCGCTATTGGAAATGTGATTGGGCGCTGGCTTTGGCTGTCCGATCTATCGCTTTGAGATGGGTCGCGCGCCCTCGCGCCCCGTGGAGCAGGAGAAATATCTGTGGCACGTATCGCGGGCGTCAACATCCCGACCAATAAGCGCGTCGAGATCGCCCTTACTTACATTCACGGCATCGGGCGCACCAAGGCACTCGGCATCGTCGAGAAGCTCGAGCTGCCGCGCGAACGCCGGGTTCAGGACCTGACCGATGCCGAGGTGCTGCAGATCCGCGAGATGATCGACCGCGACCTGACCGTCGAGGGCGACCTGCGCCGCCAGACCGCGATGAACATCAAGCGGCTGATGGACCTCGCCTGCTACCGCGGGCTGCGGCATCGCCGCGGGCTGCCGGTCCGCGGCCAGCGCACCCACACTAACGCCCGTACCCGCAAGGGCAAGCCCAAGCCGATCGCCGGCAAGAAGAAGTAGTGCGAACCGTTCGCATTCGCTTCGATACTCTCCGCGCCGATCAAGGATAGAATAATGGCCCGCGAACCAGCTCGCATCAAGCGCCGTGAGCGCAAGAACATCACCTCCGGCGTGGCGCACGTCAATGCGTCGTTCAACAACACGATGATCACCATCACCGACGCGCAGGGCAATGCGATTGCCTGGTCGTCGGCGGGCACCATGGGCTTCAAGGGCAGCCGCAAGTCGACGCCGTATGCGGCGCAGATGGCGGCCGAGGATGCCGGCAAGAAAGCTGCCGAGCACGGTGTGCGGACGCTCGAAGTTGAAGTGCGCGGGCCGGGCTCGGGCCGCGAGTCGGCGCTGCGCGCGCTGCAGGCGGTCGGCTTCAATATCACCGCAATCCGCGACGTGACCCCGATCCCGCACAATGGTGTCCGGCCGCCTAAGCGCCGCCGTGTCTAGCTGCCGCTGCGGCCCGCGGGGGGTCGCACGGTTCTGGACCTGGGGCCCGCGCTGCAGCGCGCCCCTTCAAGCACTGAGGTGAACAAGTGGCAGTGATCGCAAAGAACTGGACCGAACTCAAGAAGCCGAACAAGCTCGACGTCAAGGTCGGCGGCGGTACCAAGCGCAAAGCGGTGTTCGTCGCCGAGCCGCTCGAGCGTGGCTTTGGGCTGACGCTCGGTAACGCGCTGCGCCGGGTATTGCTGTCGTCGCTGCAGGGCGCGGCGGTGACCTCGATCAAGATGGAGGGCGTACTCCACGAGTTCTCGTCGCTCGCCGGCGTGCGCGAGGACGTCACCGATATCGTTCTCAACATCAAGCAGATCGCCATCCGCATGCAGGGCGACCAGCCCAAGCGGCTGATGCTCAACGCGACCGGGCCGGGCGAAGTCACCGCCGGCCAGATCAGCGTGTCGGGCGACATGGAGGTGATGAACCCCGAACTGGTAATCTGCACGCTCGACACCGGCGCGACGCTCAACCTCGAACTGACCGTCGAAGCCGGCAAGGGCTATGTGCCGGCTTCGGCCAACCGCCCGATGGACGCGCCGATCGGGCTGGTTCCGGTCGATGCACTGTACTCGCCGGTGCGTCAGGTCGCGTACAAGGTCGAGAACACGCGTGTCGGACAGGAACTCGACTACGATAAGCTGACGATGACCGTCGAGACAGACGGCACGCTCAGCCCTGACGATGCGCTGGCGTACGCCGCACGCATTCTGCAGGACCAGCTCCAGCTGTTCGTCAACTTCGACGAGCCGTCGGCGGTGCAGCACGTCCAGCATGCGCCGCTCGGGCCGATCGAGATCGACGACACTGCGGCGCTCAACCGTTACCTGCTCAAGAAAGTCGACGAGCTTGAATTATCGGTGCGTTCGGCGAACTGCCTCAAGAACGACAACATCATCTACATCGGCGACCTCGTCCAGAAGTCCGAGAGCGAGATGCTGCGGACGCCGAACTTCGGCCGCAAGTCGCTGAACGAAATCAAGGAAGTGCTATCGGCGATGGGCCTGCGGCTCGGCATGGACATCGCCGGCTGGCCGCCCGAGAACATCGAAGAGATGGCGAAGAAGCTCGAGGCCGAATACTAGTTTTCTCGTCACCCCCGCGAAGGCGGGGGTGACGAGATTACAGGCCAGTGGCACTTCTGCCGCTGCCCAGCTCCGGGGTACCTGATACGGCCCCCGAACGAATAGGATTACGTTCATGCGTCACGGTAACGCTCACCGCAAGCTCGGCCGCACGACCAGTCACCGGCTGGCGATGTTCCGCAACATGGCGGCTTCGCTGATCAAGCACGAGCAGATCACCACGACGCTGCCCAAGGCGCGCGAGATCCGGCCGTATGTCGAGAAGCTGGTGACTTTGGCGAAACACGGCGGGCTGTCGAACCGGCGGCTGGCCGATGCGCGGCTGCAGGACGACACGCAGCTGATCAAGCTGTTCGACGTGATCGCGACGCGCTACGCCGACCGGCCCGGCGGCTACGTCCGGATCGTCAAGACAGGGCTCCGGCGGTCGGACGCGACCGCGATGGCGATCGTCGAGTTCATCGACCGCGACGTCAGCGCCAAGGGCCAGGACAGCGGTCCGGCGGAAAACAATACCGCCGCGTTCGAGGACTGAGCCAGATGGCTGGCGGGCGTCCGGCGTTCCGCCCGCGCGGCAGCTACCGCGTATTCCGGCGCATCGCGACACGCTGGCAGGACAATGACGTTTACGGTCACGTCAATAACGCTATCTATTATGGCTGGTTCGACACCGCGGTGAACACGTACCTGATCGAGGCTGGCCTCCTCGATATCGTTGCCGGGCCGGTTATCGGCCTCGTGGTTGAAACCGGCTGCCGGTACGCCCGCGCCGTGGCGTTTCCGCAGGTCGTCGAGGTCGGGCTGCGTGCCGCGCACATCGGCCGCAGCAGCGTTCGCTATGAGATCGGGCTGTTCACCGACGGCAGCAGCGATGCCGCGGCCGAGGGCTTCTTCGTTCATGTTTATGTCGACCGGAAGGCGCGGCGACCGGTCGAACTGCCGGCCGAATGGTGCGTTATGCTTCAGACTATCGCAAACTGAGCCG
>CAXTTR010000173.1:0-637 GCA_964247215.1 uncultured Sphingomonadaceae bacterium | reverse complement strand
GCCGTGGTTCATCGCCGGTATAATCACTTGAGCGTATGACTCATGTATCATTTAGGAGAGTGGGCATGCGGTCAGGTCTTCGGTTTGCTTTGGGTGCGCTGCTAACGGCGACAACGGCGTTGAGCGCGGTTGCGCCCGCTGCTGCGGCCGGCTTTCACGGCGGCGGTGGCTTCCACGGCGGTTTCGGCGGCGGGGGAGGTCGCAGCGGCGGCGGTTTCGGCGGCGGCTACCACGCGAGTTCCGGCTTTGCCGGCGGCTACCGGGGCAGCAGCTTCGGCGGCTATCGCGGTGGTTACGCCGGCTATGGCCATGGCGGCTACTACGGTCATGGCGGCTACTACGGTCATGGCGGTTATTACGGCCATGGCTATGGCTACGGCGGCTTTTATGGTCCGGGCTTCGGCTTCTACGGACCGTACGGCTACTATGGCGGCTTCGGCTTTGGCGATTTCCTGTTCGGAGCGGCGCTGTTCGGCACCGCGGTAGCGGTCGCGTCGAGCGGGCCGGATTACACTTACACGCCGGGTTACGGCTACAACTACGCGCCGCCGGTCTATGCACCGGCCCCGGGTCCGAACGGCTACGTGCCGGATGGCAGCTATTATGCGCCGGGCCAGTATCCGCCGCAGGGCAATTA
>CAXTTR010000172.1:0-6773 GCA_964247215.1 uncultured Sphingomonadaceae bacterium | reverse complement strand
AGCCCCGCCAGCTTGCCCTGCACCCGCACCCGCGACGGCAGGTAATGCTGCGGCGCATACGCCGGGTTCGCCGGGTCGAGCCGAATCATGCCGCGCTCGTGCTGCAGATACTTCAGCGTCGCCTCGCTGTTGTCGACGAGCGCGACAACGATGTCACCGTCGCGCGCGGTGTCGCAGCGCTTTACCAGCGCATAGTCGCCGTCGAAAATGCCCGCCTCGATCATCGAGTCACCCGACACTTCGAGCGCATAATGATCGCCGGGCCCGAGCAGCGCCGCGGGCACCGACAGCGAGCGGTCGCTCTCGAGCGCCTCCATTGGCATACCGGCGGCGATGCGGCCGTGCAGCGGTACTTCGATAATGTCGTTCGCCGGTGCCGGCTGGCTCCGCTTGCGCCCGAAATCGCCCTGAACGACGGTACTCGCCGGAGCGGCTTTGGCAGCAGGAGCAAGCCGCTTCGCCTCGGTCGACAGCTCGGGCATCCGCAGCACCTCAAGCGCCCGCGCGCGGTTCGGCAGGCGGCGGATGAACGAACGTTCCTCGAGGGCGCTAATCAGTCGGTGAATACCGGATTTCGACTTGAGCCCGAGCGCGTTCTTCATCTCCTCGAACGACGGCGAGACACCGCCGTCGTCGAGCCGGGCATTGATGAACGTCAGAAGATCGTGCTGCTTGCGCGTCAACATGCCCGCGGCTCCTCGCTCGGAACTTATAGCGAACGTTTAGGCAACGGTCGGAACGCTGTCAACCATTTAGGCGAGTATCGAGCGGCAAACAGTCAACTTCATCCCCAGGGCTGACCGCCGGCGCATCGGGCGCGCGCATGATCAGCACGTTAGCATTCGCCAACGTCCGCAGCATCGAGCTGTCCTGCAGCGATGCCGACGTCACCGCGTCCGCCGACAGGACCGCGCGCAGATAGTCCTGACGCGGTCCATTGGCAGGCAGGGCCGTTGCCGAACGCGCCCGCAACAGCGTCGGCAGCGGTGCCGGATCGCCAAGCCAGCGCCGCAGCATCGGCAGGATGAACAGCTGCGCGCAGACAAACGCCGACACCGGATTGCCGGGCAGCCCGACAACCTGCGCGCCGCCGAGCCGCCCGGCCAGCATCGGCTTGCCGGGTCGCAGCGCCAGCCGCCAGAAATCGATGGTCGCGCCAAGCTCACGCAAGACCGGCAGCACCAGATCATGATCGCCGACCGACGCGCCGCCGATCGTGACGATCAGGTCGGCATGCGTCAGCGCCGCGATGGCGTTCGCCAGCTCGTGCCGGTTGTCGCGCGCGATGCCGGCGTCGATCACGGTAGCCCCCGCGGCGTCGAACAGCGCCGCCAGCATGACGCCGTTCGAGCTGACGATCTGATCGGGACCGGGCGGCAGGCCCGGCGGTACCAGCTCATTGCCGGTCGCGAGCAGCGCCACGACGGGGCGCCGATGGATGTCGACAGCACCGTATCCGCCGGCCGCGAGCAGTCCGAGCCGCGCGGCGGTAAGGCGGTCCCCCGCGTCGACGAGCAGGTCGCCGATGCTGAAATCGAGGCCGGCGCGGCGGATGTGCGCGCCCTCGAACGGCGGGCCGTCGCGGGTCAGCAATAACGTGTCACCGCCGCGCTCGACATCTTCCTGAACGACGACCGTGTCTGCTCCGGCGGGCAGCGGGGCACCGGTAAGGATGCGCGTTGCCTCGCCGCCGCCGACGACACCCCTGAAACTCTGCCCGGCAGCAGCCTCGCCAACGATCGTCCAAGGCCCGGCGCGGTCGGCCCAGCGGATCGCGTAACCGTCCATGGCGGATGCAGCCCAGGGTGGCTGGGTGCGTAACGCTTTGTATTCACGTGTGGAATGGCGGCCTGCGGCAGCGTACAGCGGCACCGTCTCGGGCGCGAGCGGTGAAATGGCTGCCAACAGCTGCGCCTGCGCCGTCTCGACTGCAAGCAACGTCATCGCCGGCAACGGCACCGTTTCACGGTGTGCTGCCCTGTCCAGCGGGAGCGTCGGCAAGCCAGTCGCCCGAGCGGCCGCCGTGCTTGGCGAGCAGCCGCACGCCCTCGATCATCATGCTCCGGTCGAGCGCTTTCGCCATGTCGTAGATCGTCAGCAGCGCGAGGCTGACGGCGGTCAGCGCCTCCATCTCGACGCCGGTGTTGTGCGTGGTGCGCACCGTGGCGGTAGCGCGGATACCGCTATTCTCACTATTCAGATCGAGGTCGATGCCGCTGATCGGGAGCGGGTGGCACAGCGGGATCAGCTCGGCGGTGCGCTTCGCAGCCATGATCCCGGCGACGCGCGCGACCGCAAGCACGTCGCCTTTCTTGACCGAGCCGGCCTTGATTGCCTCCAGTGCTTCGGGGGCAACGCGAATGAAGCCCTCGGCCACGGCGGTGCGTGCGGTCGCGGGCTTCGCCGAAACGTCGACCATGCGTGCCGCGCCCGCATCGTCGAGATGGGTCAGGCTCATGCCGCCAGCCCGAGCAGCGTTCGTGTCGCGGCGGTGACATCGGCCTGCAGCATCAACGCTTCGCCAACGAGGAAGCTGGTGATGCCCGCCTCGTGCTGAAGCCGGAGAAGGTCGTCGTGGTGCTTGAAGCCGCTCTCGCCAACGAGCAGATAGTCGTCAGGCAGCCCGGCAGCGAGTTCGATCGAGGTAGCGAGATCGACCTTCAGCGTCTTCAGGTTGCGATTATTGATCCCGAGCAGCCGCGTCCGCAGCCGCAACGCGCGGTCGCGTTCGGCGTCGTCGTGCACCTCGACCAGCACGTCCATCTTCAGTTCGAGCGCGGCGGCTTCGAGTTCCTCCGCCTGCGTGTCCGACAGCGCCGCCATGATCAGCAGGACGCAGTCGGCCCCGAGCGCGCGCGCCTCGACGATCTGGTAGGGGTCGACCATGAAGTCCTTACGCAGCGCCGGCAGTGCAACGGCGTCGCGGGCGGCGATCAGGTAATCGTCCGCGCCCTCGAACCACTCGCGCTCGGTCAGCACCGACAGGCAGGTCGCGCCGCCAGCGGCATAGCAGCGTGCGAGTGCGGCCGGGTCGAAGTCGGCGCGGATCAGCCCGCGCGAGGGGCTGGCGCGCTTGATCTCGGCGATCAGCCCGAACCGGCCCTCGGCGCGGGCATGGCGCAGCGCTGCCTCGAAGCCGCGAACGGGCGTGGCGGCGGCAGCGCGCTCGTAAACGCTGGCGAGCGGGGATGCGGCCTTGCACGCGTCGACATGCACCCGCGTCGTGGCGACGATCTCGGCAAGCGTGTCGGTCACGCGAATTCCTTCCAGCGCGCCAATAGCGCCCGCGCCGCGCCGCTGTCGATGGCAGTAACGGCGCGGGCCGCGGCACCCGGCCAGTCACCGGGAGGCGCTTCACTCGCAACGATCAGCGCAGCGGCAGCGTTGAGCAGCACGATGTCGCGATAGGCCCCCGGCGCGCCGTCGAGCAAGGCGGTCAGCGCAGCGGCATTGTACGCCGGGTCACCGCCGGTCAGCGCGGCGGCTGGGTGAACATCGAGCCCGGCGTCGGCTGGCATCACGCTATACTCCCGTACTCCTCCGCCGCGCAGCTCAGCCACCCGGCTCGGGCCGGTGACGGTCAGTTCGTCGAGACCGTCGCTGCCGTGGACCACCATCGCCGCCGCGCTGCCGAGTGCGTGCAGCACTTCGGCGAATGGGCGCAGCCAGCGCCGGTCGAAGACACCGACGAGCTGACGGCTGACGCTTGCCGGATTCGCCAAGGGTCCGAGCAGGTTGAAGATCGTCCGGGTCCCGAGCGCGCGGCGCACGCTCGCCACCTGCGCCATCGCCGCGTGATGCCGCGGCGCGTTGAGAAAGCCGATACCGAGCATCGCGATGCTGCGCTCGACGGTGGCGTGCGGCGCGTCGGTGCGGATGCCGAGCGCTTCGAGCACGTCGGCGGCTCCCGATCGTGACGAGGCGGCGCGGTTGCCGTGCTTCGCCACCGGCACGCCGCATGCCGCGACGACGATCGCCACCGCGGTCGAAACGTTCAGGGTGTGGCGCCCGTCGCCGCCGGTGCCGCAAACGTCGATGGCGTTCGCGGGAGCCTCGATGGTGTGCGCCCGGGCCCGCAAGGCGCGCGCGGCGGCGGCGACCTCGATAACGGTCTCGCCGCGGTAAGCCAGCGCGGTCAGGAACGCGGCCAGCTCGTCGTGGTCGACGACGCCGTCGAAGATCGCCGTGAAGGCAGCTGCAGCCGCGGCGGGGTCGAGCGGCTGCATGCTGTCAGGCAAGCGCACGCGGCCGGACAGCGCGCTTTCGACGAGGATCACGCCGCCAGCCGCTGATGCACGATACCGGCGAGATCGAGAAAATTGGCCAGCAGCGCGTGGCCATGCTCGCTGGCGATGCTTTCGGGGTGGAACTGGACGCCGTGCATCGGCAGGCTGACGTGGCGCAGACCCATGATGACCGGCACGTTGCTGCGTTCGCGGTCGTCACCGGCACTTGCGGCGCCGCCGACATACGCATTGGCGATCAGCGTCGCGGGCAGGCTGTCGGGCTCGACCAGCAGCGAATGGTAGCGCGTCGCGGTAAACGGCGAGGGCAGCGCTGCGAACACGCCGGTGCCGTCGTGGATCACCGCCGAGGTCTTGCCGTGCATGACCTTTTCAGCGCGAACCACGCGCCCGCCGAACACCTGTCCGATCGCCTGATGCCCGAGGCAGACGCCGAGCAGCGGCAGTTCCGCATCAGCGGCGGCGGCGATCAGCTCGAGGCAGATGCCCGCTTCGTTCGGGGTGCACGGGCCCGGCGACAGCAGCAGCGCCTGCGGCTTGAGCGCCAGCGCCGCAGCGGCGCTCAGCGCGTCATTGCGCTCGACCCGCACCTCGACGCCGAGCTCGAGCAGATAGTGCACGAGGTTGTAGGTGAAGCTGTCGTAATTATCGATGACGAGGATCATGGCCACGCAGTCTAGCGCGCCGCGCTGCCGCCGTCACCTGTGCGCCGCTTGCCGCGCCAGGCAAGGCTCGCGGCGTTGAGTTTGGTCAACGCCGGCAGCCCCTCGCGTTCGATGCGCTCGGCGATGGTCAGCGCCGCCGCGAGGCCGGGCTCGGGCAGCGTCCGCCACGCCGGCCGCGCGTGGAGCGTGTCCCACTTCGCCCCGACGGCATTGTCATAGACGACGCGTAGAAAGCAGTGATCGGCGCGGATCGGCCAGCGCTCGGCCGCCGCGCGGGCGATCAGCCGGTCGACGACGGCGTTGAGCGCCGTCCGCAGCTGGTCGCGCTGCACGGGGTCGCTCCTATCGCGGCAGCTTGTAGCGGAAGATATAGCGGTGCTCGCCACCGTCGATCTTGATATCCATCGCGCCGGTCAGCCCCGCAAGGCCCTCGGTCGCCGAGTCCGGAACGACGGTCACCGATAACGACTGCGCTCCCCTGTCCATCGAGCCGCTGTGCTGGAGCGCGAAGCTGCCGTGGCTGCCGCCGAGCGTCGCGGTAACACGCTCCATCGCGACATACCCGGCCGAGCCGTCGACCGCGGTGCGAACCGCCAGCATCTGACCAGCGCTGGTCCCGTCCAGATCGCCGTGGAACGTCTTGCTGATCGCCATGGCGCTGACCGGGGCATCGGGCGTACCAGCCGGCGTGAGCTTGACGTCGAAAGTGCCGGTCGCGGTCGCTTCGATCACATCAGTGTTCCCTTTGACAGACCGTTGCGCTGCGGACCGTTGCGCTGCGAATAAAGCTGTTCCGCACGACAGCGCCGCAAGCAAGACAATAGCCAGCTTAACGGGGCAGATACGCTTCATCGATGACCTGTCCGGTAACGGCGTCGATGGTAAATGCGGACTTTGGTGCCTCGCATCGCTGGTTGGACGCTCCAAGCGTCATCGCGGCTCAGGCGACCTTAACGCCCTTCCAGAATGCCACGCGGCCCTTGATGTTCGCCGCTTTCTCCTTCGGCTCGGCATAATACCACGCCGCATCCTTGTTCTCCGCCCCGCCAGCGGCGACCGTGTAGTAGTTCGCGGTGCCTTTCCAGCCGCACACCGTCGTCGTCGCGCTCGGCTTCAGCAGCACCGGGTCGATGGCGCTCAGCGGGAAATAGTGGTTGCCCTCGACGACGACGGTGTCGTTGCTATCGGCGATGGTGATGCCGTTCCAGACTGCCTTGACCATGGTCTACTCCTTCAACCTCACGCAGTGCCGCCTGAGCGCGCAAAGGTCAGTAATCTATCTGGCGCGGCGTCGCGGCAACCCGGCGAGCGATGTTCATCGAGGTATGCAAAACGTTGAGTACCTCAATCCTATCGTTTGCGACGCCCACACGATAGATGATCACATGACTTTCGACTTTATACGCCAGGTAGGGCGGTAGAAGATCGTGTCGACGGCGTCCGAGTTTCGGATGATCCGTGAGCCGGGCGCAAGCTTCATAGATTGTTCGCAGATAAGCCGCAGCCTGCTGCTCACCCCAACGATCTGCTGTGAAATCGCCTATATCGCAAATATCTTGTTCCGCTTGCTGCGATATCCGCAGCTTCAACCCCGACGTTGCGACCGGCGTTCGCGTCCTTCATTGATCACACGTTCGACATCGAATTCCACGCCTTTACCATCATCGAGTTGTTTGGCACTGATCGAGAGTAGCTCCCACAACAGGTCGCGCTGCCCATGCTCATTGCGCGCTTGATCTCCGGCGATCAGTTCGGCGATGAATTCGTCGACGCTGTACTCTACCTGTTTCGCGCGCGCTTCGACGTATCTATAAAGCGGCTCGGGCAGAGAGATGGCGAGCGTTGACATTGGCGGAATAACGGC
>CAXTTR010000171.1:0-6782 GCA_964247215.1 uncultured Sphingomonadaceae bacterium | reverse complement strand
CGCCCGACGGCGCGCGCCAGCCGCGGCTTACCGGGCGCGAACGCGCCGTGCATGCAGTCGTGCGCGGTGATGAAAAGCCCGGTCGACAGCCACGCCTGCAACAGCACCACCGGCACCGCTGCTGCCCAGCCCCAGCCGTGCAGCGGAAACGCGAAGATCGCGCCGAAGTGGATCGTTAGCCATAGCGCCATGATCGCCGCTGCAAGGGCATAGCCGGTCGCTGGACGGGTAGGGATGGCGGCGCTGGTCACATCTTTGTCCTGCGGCGAAATCGAACGGATGCAAAGCCCCCTGTGTCATTTAACACCGCGCGTTATATAGGACTGACAGCAGGCCATATACCCGCTGCTCCAGCGCAAGCTGGAGTCCACGGTCGGGAAGTGGGCGTTGCTGCACCGGCATGGACTCCAGCTTACGCTGGAGCAGCGAGGGTAATTTGGCGAGCATCGACCACATGACCATTGGACAGGGCATCGCCCTGACGCTGCTCACCGTCGGGCTGATGGAGGGCGTCGCCTATGTCGGGCACCGCTGGATCATGCACGGGCCGTTGTGGTCGCTGCATCGTTCGCACCACAGCCCGCGTACCGGGGTGTTCGAGATCAACGACTGGTTCGCGGTGATGGGAGCGATCCCCGCGATCGCGCTGATCTTCATGGGGTCGCAGCTCGGCATGGGGCTGTGGCTGATGTGGGTGGGCATCGGCATCACGATCTACGGCATGATCTATTTCGGCTTCCACGACGTCATCGTGCATCGCCGCGTGACACACGGCTGGGTACCGAAGAGCCGCTACATGAAGCGCATCGTCCAAGCGCACCGGCTCCACCACGTCGTCGAGACCAAGGCGGGAACGGTCAGCTTCGGCTTTCTCTATGCGCCGCCTGTGCGCGACCTTTTAGCGAAGCTCGAGCGTGACGGCGGCGGCAAGCTTAGGTCGGCATCGTCCAAAGTCCGGCGCGAGATGGACCCGGCGACGGCCACTTCCGCGCGCGTCTGAGCGCCTGCGGCAACGCCTTTGCGACCGCCGCGAGCTTGCCGCCGCGGCTGGTGCTGACGCGCTGATCGAGCGCTGCGCTGCCGAGGTCGCGGACCTTGCGTCCGATGCCGCCGTAGATATCCGCTGCCGCAAGCACCGCCCATGCCGCACGCGCCGGCAATGCGGCAGTACCGTAGCGCGCCGACGCTTCGTACAGCTCGGCCTGATCGACCAGCCGGGTCACCAGCCGCGCCAACGGGCGGCGATTCGCGGGAAAGGCGAAGCTGCGTGGCTTCAGGTTCTCACTCGCCAGCCAGTCGTCGGGGATGTAGCGGCGGCGATTGAGCGCGTCCTCGACGATGTCGCGCGCGATGTTGTTGAGCTGGAACGCGATGCCGAGGTCGCAGGCGCGGTCGAGCGTCGCGCGGTCATCGGGCGACACCCCCATCGCAATCGCCATCATCACGCCGACGACGCCCGCGACGTGGTAGCAATACGCCAGCGTGTCGTCGAAGGTGCGAAACGGCCGCCCTTCGACGTCGATGCGGAAGCCTTCGATCAGGTCGAGCGGGTAACGCTCGGGCATGCGGGTTTCGCTGGCAACGCGGGCCAGCGCCGCAAACGCCGGTTCGTTCGTCATCTGCCCGGCAAGCGCCGCGCGGGTCTGCAGCTCGAGCTCGGCAAGCCGCTCGGCCGGGGTGCCGCCATAGTCGACGTGCCCCTGCCCCAGCGCCTGCCCGTCGATAACATCGTCACAGTGGCGGCACCACGCGTAGAGCAGCACGGCACGGTCGCGCTCGCGCGGCGCGAACAGCCGCGACGCGAGCGCGAAGCTCTTCGAGCCGTGCGCGATTGCCGCCTGCGACGCGGCGAGCAGCGTGTCGGTCATAAAGTCGGCTTCATCATATTAACCCTGCCTCAACCCTTACCCGCCGCCCCAGCGCAAGCTGGGGCCCACGTCCGGGCAGTTCGCGCTGCTTCACGAGCATGGACCCCAGCTTACGCTGGGGCAGCGGGTGAAGCCTGAAACCTTGGTTCAACCCAAACAGCAACGATGTACTCATCAACGCGCCAGCTCACTCGGCCGCTATCGCCGCGCTGTTGTGGCCTATACCCGGCTGCTCCGCGCCCAAGTCGGCGATCATCAGCTTGGCGGTGGCCTTCGCCGAGCCGACGACACCGGGGATGCCCGCGCCCGGATGCGTGCCCGCGCCGACGAAGTACAGGTTCGACAGCACGTCGTCGCGGTTGTGCGTGCGGAACCAGGCGCTCTGCCACAGCACCGGCTCGAGGCTGAACGCCGATCCCATGTGCGCGTTCAACTCGACCGCGAAGTCCTTCGGCGTGAACGTCCGCATGGTGACGAGGTCGGCGCGCAGGTTCGGGATCATCCGTGCTTCGAGATAGTCGAGGATACGGTCGGCGTATTTCGGCGCGACCGTGTCCCAGTCGGCGTCGAGCTTGCCGAGATGCGGGACCGGCGACAGCACGTAGAACCCGCTGCACCCCGGCGGGGCCATATTCGGATCGGTCGCGGTCGGGTGGTGCAGGTACAGCGAGAAGTCGTCGGCCAGCACGCCATTCTTGTAAATGTCGTCGAGCAGCTCGCGGTAGCGGTCGCCGAACAGGATCGTGTGGTGCTTGATGTCGGGATGATAGCTCTTCAGCCCGAAATAGACCACGAACAGCGACGGCGAGAAGCTGCGCAGCTTCATCATTCGCGTCGCCGAGCGGCCGCGCGGATGGTGGCCGAGCAGGTCGCGGTAGGTGTGGACAATGTCGCCGTTCGAGGCGACCGCATCGAACTCGCCCGACCAGCCGTCGGCGCAGCGCACGCCCGTCACGCGGCTGTCGGCGGCGGTGATCGTCTCGACGCCCGAGCCCATGCGAACGGTGCCGCCGAGATCCTCGAACAGTTTCAGCATGCCCTTGATCAGCGCGCCGGTGCCGCCGCGCGGGAACCACACGCCCCACTTCTTCTCGAGCGCGTGGATCAGCGCATAGATGGCGCTGGTCTTGAACGGGTTGCCGCCGACCAGCAGCGAGTGGAAGCTGAACGCCTCGCGCAGCTGCGGGTCCTCGATATAGCGCGCCACCATCGCATAGACCGAGCGGAACGCCTCATACTTCATCAGCGCCGGGGCGGCCTTCATCATCGTGCTGAAGTCGAGGAACGCCTCGTGCCCGAGCTTGAGATAGCCTTCGCGGAAGACATGCTCGCTGTAATCGAGAAAGCGCTGATAGCCTGCGACGTCCTTGGGGTTCTTCGCCTTGATCTGCGCGAACAGCGCCTCGTCGTCATTCGAATAATCGAAGACGAAGCCGTCCTCCCACATCAGCCGGTAGAACGGCGTCACCGGCATCAGCTCGACGTACTCGGAGATGTGGTGCCCCGACAGCGCGAACAGCTCCTCGAGGCACGACGGGTCGGTGATGACGGTCGGCCCGGCGTCGAAGACGAAGCCCTTGTCCTCATAGACGTAAGCGCGCCCGCCGGGCTTGTCGCGCTGCTCGATCAGCGTCGTCGCGACCTCTGCCGACTGCAGGCGAATTGCCAGCGCCAGCCCGCCGAAGCCGCTGCCGATGACGGCGGCGGTCTTTGCTCCGGTGCCAGCCCCCGTCCGAGCCGATGCCGTCTTCGCCGCCAACGTCGCGCCCATGCTCATCCTCTAGACTTCAGCAGTACGCCGAGCGCCCGCTGCATCGGCACCGGCGGCTTGCCGACCAAGATCCGCACCTTTTCCCACGGCGTCGACTGCCCCGCGTAGAAGCGCCGCACCAGCCCTGCGTCAAGCCGGTAGAAGCGTTGCAGTATCTTATAGCGCTTGGCAGGCTCGGCCGCGTGGAAAAGCATGCGGTTGAGCAATCGATAGTATCGGCGCTCGTTCCACGTCGACTCGCTGTGGTGTCGCAGCGCCGCCTGCAGCGCCGGCGCACCAAGATCGGGCAGCCCCGCCACAAGGTCAGCGGTCCGCACCGCGTCGGGAAAGCTGTAGCCGGTAATCGGATTGAACAGCGCCGCACGCATTCCCGCCGACGGAATCGCCCCGGCGGCATCGAGGAACGCGCCGATATCGCCGTCGAGCGCGATCGGCAGCACGCCGGCTTCCTCGCGGATCACCCGCGCCACTTGCCAGCCCTGCACCGCGATATAGTCGTAGATACGCGCGCGCAACACATCGGGCGCAAGATCGTCGCCGTCGCTGTAATAGGTGTCCTCGACGAGCACCGTCCGCGGCCCGAACGGCAGCGTGTAGACGAAGCGGTAGCCGTCCAGTTGCGGCACCGTCGCATCCATGATCACCGGGCCATCAAGGCCGTGCGGCGCGGTCAGCTCGACTTCGAGCCCGAGGAACTTCTGCGCCCGCAGATCGAGCGCCGCCGACGGTGCATGGCCGCGCCCGTCGATCACCGCGCTCGCGGTCAACACGCGCTGGTCGGCAAGCGTCACCGAAGCCGGCGTCAACGCCACGACCGGCGTGCCGAGCATGATGCGCTCCGCCGGTATCGCCGCCGAAACCGCCGCCGCGAGCCGCGCGCTGGTGGCACTGCGGTAGCCCGCGACGAGAGTGCGCGCGTGCGCCGGGAAGCGGATGCTATAGCGGTTCCAGCGGTGCTCGATCAGCGGCGCGGTCCACGCTACCTGCGCCGGAGAGATGTCGGCCTCGAACGATGACCAGGTGTGGTTGCCGCCGACCCTGTCACCGCCCTCGACGATCGCAACCCGGACTTCGGGGCGCAACGCGGCGAGCCGCAGCGCGATCAGCGCATTGGCAAGACCGCCGCCGGCGAGGATGAGGTCGAAGTCCACCCTGGACTGACTAGCGCATGCGGCTAACGAGGCACAGCCCCACAGTTGCCGCGCCCGCGCCGCAACGATAGGACAGCCCGCATGGCCGCCCCCGACCCTTTCGCCCAGTTCGCCGAGTGGTTCGCCGCCGCGCAGGCGTCCGAGCTCAACGATCCTAATGCAATGGCGCTGGCCACCGCCACCCCTGACGCCAGGCCGTCGGTGCGCGTCGTGCTGCTGAAAGCATGGGATGCGCGCGGGTTCGTGTTCTACACCAATCTCGACAGCCGCAAGGGCCTCGAACTCGCCGCCAACACGCAGGTCGCGCTCGACTTCCACTGGAAGTCGCTGCGCCGCCAGGTCCGCATCGACGGCCGCGCCGAGCCGGTGACCAGCGCCGAGGCGGACGCCTACTTCGCCACCCGCGCCCGCGACTCGCAGCTCGGCGCATGGGCGTCGGACCAGTCGCGCCCGCTCGCCAACCGCGCTACGTTTGAGGCGCGCTTTGCCGAGGTCCAGGCGAAGTTCGACGGCGGGACCGTGCCGCGCCCCGGCAACTGGTCGGGCTGGCGCGTCGTTCCCGGTGCCATCGAGTTCTGGCAGGACCGCGAATACCGCCTGCACGAGCGGCTGCTGTACACGCGCTCCGGCAACAGCTGGATCACCGGCGCACTATACCCGTGACGCGGCCATGACCTACCGCGAGCGGGGCGACCTGACGCAGCGCGCGGCGCTGGCGTCGGTGGCGGTCGCGTCGCTGCTGCTCGGGCTGAAGTGGTGGGCGGCGCGCGCCACCGGCTCGGTCGCGATGCTCGGCAGCCTGGCGGACACCGCGCTCGACCTGTTCGCCTCGGTGGCGACGCTGTACGCGGTGTGGCTCGCGGCGCAGCCCGCCGACGCCGACCACCGCTTCGGGCACGGCAAGGCGGAAGCGATCGCGGCGCTGATGCAGACGCTTGTCATCCTCGGCTCGGCGCTGGCGATCGCGTGGCGCGCGGTAATGCAGCTCGGTATCGCCGACCTGCCGCGGCGGCCGGAGGTCGGCATCGCGGTGTCGGTCGCCGCCAGCCTGCTGACCGCGCTGCTGATCACCTATCAGCGCTACATCGTGCGCGTCACCGGATCGATCGCGATCGGCACCGATCAGCTGCATTACCAGTCCGACCTGCTGCTCAACCTGGCGGTAATCGCGGCGCTGGCGCTCGATGTCTGGGCCGGGCTGCACGGTGCGGATGCGGTATTCGGCATCGGCATCGCGGTGTTCCTCGCGGTCGGCGCAACGCGCTCGGCGGGAGCGGCGGTCGACATGCTGATGGATCACGAATGGCCCGCGGCGAAGCGCGAGCGGCTGCTGGCGGTGCTCGGCGCCAACCCGCTGGTCGAGGGCGTGCACGAAATCCGCACGCGCAGCAGCGGCGTCACCGACTTCATCCAGTTCCACATCTGGCTCGCGCCCGAGATGACCGTCGTCGCCGCGCACGACATCGTCGATATCGTCGAGGCCGACGTCGCGCGCGCCTTCCCCGGAGCCGAAATCCTCATCCACATCGACCCGCGCGGCCATTACGACCGGCCGCCGCAACATCAGGATTGAGCCATGCGCCTGCCCTTCCAGCAAATCGACGCGTTCGCCAGCCAGCCGTTCACCGGCAACCCCGCCGCGGTGATGCCGCTCGACAGCTGGCTCGACGACGCGACGCTGCAGGCGATCGCCGCCGAGAACAACCTTGCGGAAACCGCCTTCATCGTGCCCACCCCGGGAGGCGCAGCGGACTACGACCTGCGCTGGTTCACGCCCGCGGTCGAGGTCGCGCTATGCGGCCACGCGACGCTCGCCAGCGGACATTACCTGCTCGGTGCCGACCCAGGCCGCGCCGCCGTGACCTTTGCGACCCGCAGGTCGGGCGTGCTGACCGTCACCCGCGACGGCGACGGCTATGCGCTCGACCTGCCCGCGATGCCGGCCGTGCCGCAGCCGGTCGCGGGCCTCGCCGCCGCGCTCGGGACTGAACC
>CAXTTR010000170.1:0-6790 GCA_964247215.1 uncultured Sphingomonadaceae bacterium | reverse complement strand
TGGCATTTGGTGCGCCCGGCTGGGTTCGAACCAGCGACCTCAGGATTAGAAGTCCCGTGCTCTATCCAGCTGAGCTACGGGCGCAGGAGCGGGCCTAGCTTCATCTGAAGTTGTCGGCGTAGGCCTGCAGCTTGAGAGTACGTGCGCCGAGCGGCTTGAGCTCGTACTCAAGGCCGTGCGCTTCGGCGTAAGCAATGGCGCTTGCCTGATCGGCGAAGCTCAGCTGCACCTGCGTCTGCGTGTCGCCCGACCCCGACCAGCCGGTCAGCGGATCGAGGCGCTTTTTTTCGACCGGCTCATATTCGAGCAGCCAGACGCCGACGCGGGCGCGCCCCGATGACATCGAGCTTTTCGGACGCTGATAGATGCGGGCCTTCATGACGGATGCGATGCGCGATGCTGCGGGCGGGGTCAAGCGTCGGGATCGCTGCGGTGCTCAGCGCAGGTGCTTAATAAGCCCGCGAGACAGCGAACTCCGCGGTCTCGATCAGCGCAGCACGCGCGGTACCGTTCGGGAACCCTGCCAAGGCATCGATAGCGCGCGCCGCATAATGCCGGGCGCGGGTCAGCGTGTCGTCGACCGCGTTGGAGCTTGTCAGCAGCGACTTGGCACGTGCGAGTTCGGCGTCACCTGATGCACGCCCGAGCATCGCGGCGCGCCAGAAGCCGCGCTGTTCGTCGTCACCGCGCGCATAGGCGAGGATAACCGGCAGCGTCACCTTGCCGTCGCGGAAGTCATCGCCGGCGTCCTTGCCCATCGTCGCCGCGTCCGAGCTATAGTCGATCGCATCATCGACCAGCTGGAACGCGATGCCGAGATTGCGGCCGTAGCTCTCGAGCGCTGCCTCGACCGCGCCCGAGCGCTCGGCGACGACGGCGGCGATCTGGCAGGCGGCGGCGAACAGCACCGCGGTCTTGGCGGTGATTATCTCCATGTAGCGGTCTTCGCTGGTGTCGACATTGCGCTGCGCGGTGAGCTGCGCAACCTCGCCTTCGGCAATCACCGCCGACGCGTGGCTGAGAATCTTGAGCACCCGCAGTGACCCGTCTTCGACCATCAGCTCGAAACTGCGGCTGAACAGGAAGTCGCCGACCAGCACGCTCGCCGGATTACCCCAGATGGTGTTCGCCGTACGCTTGCCGCGGCGCAGGTCCGAGCCGTCGACAACATCGTCGTGGAGCAAGGTCGCGGTGTGAATGAACTCGACCGAGGCGGCAAGCTTGTGATGGCGGGTGCCGCCGTATTCGAGCAGCTGCGCGCACGCCAGCGTCAGCATCGGCCGCAGCCGCTTGCCGCCGCCCGCGATGAGATGCCCCGCGAGCTCGGGGATCAACGCGACCGGCGACACCATCCGGTCGAGGATAACTTGATTGACCGCATTCAGCGCGCCGCCGACCAGCGTCAGCATCGGAGTCAGCGACGGCACGTTATCGCGCGGGCGCAGGGGATGGACGGTCGCGGTCATGCGAACGTCTTTAATGATTGTCCGCTGAACGGCAAGTTACGGCTTTTGCTGGCTGCCGCGCTGCACGGTCGCTCGTGCCTGCAATGAATCGAAGAGAGTTTTACGGCTACTGCTTATCGTCTCCCTCTTTTGCGCTTGCGGGAGAGAGCGGCGTGAGGGTCTTACTTCTTGTGCGCCGGGCGGATAGTGAAGACGCAAGACCCTCACCCAACCCTCTCCGGTAAGTGCGGGAGAGGGCTAGAAAGGCGCGAAGGGATAGGGACAAACGATGCCTGACACCACGCTCGCCGACTTCCGGGCCAGCATCGACAACATCGATGCGGCACTGGTCTTCCTCCTCGCCGAGCGCTTCAAAACGACGCAGAAGGTCGGCGCCTACAAGGCGGCTGCCGGGCTGCCCGCAGCCGACCCCGGGCGCGAGGCGGCGCAGGTCGCCCGGCTGCGAGCGCTCGCCGCCGACGCCCGGCTCGACCCCGAGTTCAGCGAAAAGTTTCTGCGCTTCATTATCGACGAGGTCATCCGCCACCATGCCGGGCAGCAGCGTTGATCAACTGCCGTCAGCACGTCGCAAGGCCGGCATGACTGCATCTATCGCCGGGCAGCGCGGACTCTGGTGATGAGCGCGGCGGTTGCGGCTGAGGTCAGTGTACACCAGCCGCGTACTACCAGTCACCCGGAACCCGGCTGACCTCCGGATATTTCGACCGCCTTGCCACTATGGCCAGCACGCCAAGTGCGACTAATGGCAAGCTCAGGATTGTAAGAACCATCAGGATATATAAGCATCGTTCCGTTACTGAAACGATAATATCTGGCGCAAGCGCATCGGTTGGGAATGCAGGGCGCGACGAGGTGATGTGCTGCATACTCCCTGGTAGACTTGCGCTTGCATGGCAGGTGCGATTGAGTTCATTGAATGTACCGCGATCCGCCTTCACCGATGACCGCAGCATCCGACCCGACCGGTTCACTCGCTACCGCGCTGGCGCATACGACGCGGCTGCTGACGCGCGACCCGGCGCTGGCGGCGGAGCAGGCCGGCGAAATCCTGAAGGTGGTGCCCGGCAATGCCGCCGCGCTGCGGCTGCTCGGTGCAGCACTGGCCGCGCAGGGCGACAGCGCGGCTGCGATCGCGACATTGCGTCAAGCTGTTACCGCCGCACCGCGTGAGCCCGAAGGCTTTCGGCTGCTTGCCGAGCAGCTGACGCTGGCCGGCGACACCGCCGGGGCCGACGCAGCGACCGCGGCGATGCTCAAGGCGGCAGCGGCCTCGCCGCAGCTGATCGCGGCGGCGATGGCGCTTGCCGACAACCGCCTCGCGGTGGCCGAAGCCGGGTTGCGCGCGCGACTACAGGCGCACCCGGGCGATGTCGCCGCGCTACGCATGCTGGCTGAGGTTGCCGGACGGCTCGGGCGCTATGCCGACGCCGAGCGGCTGTTGAACCATGCATTGCAGCTCGCACCGGCGTTCGCCGCAGCGCGAACCAATTTGGCGCAGGTGCTGCACCGGCAGGGCAAGCCCGGCGAGGCACTGGCCGAGCTCGATCGGCTCGCCGCGCACGATCCGCACAACCCCGGTCACCGGACGCTGCGTGCCGCGGTGCTGGCGCGAACCGGCGACACGCAGGCGTCGCTCGACCTGTATGCGGCGGTGCTGGCGGATTTCCCGCGGCAGCCGAAGGCATGGCTGAGCTACGGGCACGCGCTCAAGGCGGTCGGGCGGGTGATGGACAGCATCGCCGCGTACCGCACTGCGCTGGCACAGCTGCCAAGCTTGGGCGAGGCGTGGTGGAGCCTCGCCAACCTGAAAACACTGGCGTTCAGCGTGGAAGACATCGCCGCCATGCAAGCCGCGCTAGGTGCGCCGGGGTTAGCCGCCGAGGACCGCTATCATCTGCATTTCGCGCTTGGCAAGGCGCTCGAGGATGCCGCCGACTATCCGGCGTCGTTCGAGCATTATGCGCAAGGTAACGCATTGCGCCGCGCCGAGCTGCGCTATGACGCCGCCGAGGTCAGCGCGCATGTCGAGCGCAGCCGGGCGCTGTTCACCGCCGGGTTCTTCGCCGCGCGCGCGGGATCTGGCGACCCTGCCCTCGACCCGATCTTCATCGTCGGGCTGCCGCGCTCGGGGTCGACGCTGCTCGAACAGATCCTCAGCAGCCACTCGCAGATCGAGGGCACGTCGGAGCTCTCCGACATACTCTCGCTCGCCAGCCGCATCGGCGGCAGGTCCGGCAACAGCTTGCGCTCGGCGTACCCCGAAGCCCTGGCCGCGCTCGACCCGGCAGCGCTGGCAGCGCTGGGGGCCGAGTATCTCGACCGCACGCGCATCCAGCGGCACAGCGCCAAGCCGTATTTCATCGACAAGATGCCGAACAATTTCCAGCACATCGGGTTCATCCACCTGATCCTGCCGAACGCCAGGATCATCGACGCGCGCCGCCACCCGCTCGGTTGCGGCTTCTCGGGCTTCAAGCAGCATTTCGCGCGTGGCCAGGGCTTTACCTACAGCCTCGACGATATCGGGCGGTACTACCGCGATTATGTGTCGTTGATGGCGCACTACGACGCGGTGCTGCCCGGCCGTGTTCACCGTGTGCTCTACGAAGCGATGGTTGCCGACCCCGAAACCGAAATCCGTGCGCTGCTGGCCTATTGCGGGCTGCCGTTCGAGGCTGCGTGCTTAAGCTTCCACACCAACGACCGCGCCGTCCGGACGCCGAGTTCGGAGCAGGTGCGGCAACCGATCTACACCGGTGCTGTGGAGCATTGGCAACACTATGCAAACTATTTGGAGCCGTTGCGCGCCGCGCTCGGCCCAGTGCTTGACAGCTATCCCGGAGTTCCGCCTGTATGACGGCGTAATGACGGGGAGGTTACAGGCGACCGGAATACCGGCGCCGCACCGGTAACAAGGGGCTTTGCATGACCGTCCGCGCCGATCGCCGCCTCCGCACCGCGTTGTTGATCTCGACGGCACTCGCGGTACCGAGTGCTGCCGGAGCGCAGGCGGCAATGCCGGTGCAGACCGCCGACGCCGGTAATGCGGCGACCGCGACCGGGGTCGAGGAGATCGTCGTCACCGCGAGCAAGCGCGCCGAGAGCCTGCAAAACGTGCCGATCAGCATCCAGGCGCTATCGACCGCCAAGCTCGAACAGCTGCAAGTCACCAGCTTCAATGACTATGCGAAGTACCTGCCCAGCGTGTCGTTTCAGTCGGTCGGGCCGGGCACCGCGAAGGTCTATTTCCGCGGTGTCGCGACGGGCGGTGACGGCAATCACTCGGGGCCGCTGCCGTCGGTTGGCATCTATCTCGACGAGCAGCCGATCACGACGATCCAGGGCGCGCTCGACATCCACGTCTATGATATCGCCCGCGTCGAGGCGCTCGCCGGACCGCAGGGGACGCTGTACGGGGCCAGTTCCGAAGCCGGCACCGTCCGCATCATCACCAACCAGCCCGACCCGAGCAAGTTCAGCGCCGCGTACAACTTCGAGGCGAACACCGTTGCGCAGGGGTCGCTCGGCTATATCGCCGAAGGCTACGTCAACCAGCCGCTCGGCGATCACGCCGCGATCCGCCTTGTCGGCTGGTATCAGAAAGACGCGGGCTACATCGACAACGTGCCGGGCACGCGGACCTACCCGGTGTCGGGCATTACCATCAACAACAACCGCATCGCGCAGCACGACTATAACGGCGTCGAGACCTATGGCGGCCGCGCCGCGCTGCGGCTCGAGCTCGGCGACAGCTGGACGCTGACCCCGACGGTCATGGGCCAGATTCAGAAGACCCACGGCATCTTCGGCTTCGACGCCAGCGTCGGCGACCTGCAGGTGACGCATTTCTATCCCGAGCGCTCGCGCGACGCCTGGTACCAGGCGGGCGCGACGATCGAGGGCAAGGTCGCCGATTTCGACATCGTCTATGCGGGTTCGTACCTCCAGCGCGCCTTCGACAACCAGTCGGACTATAGCGACTATTCATTCTTTTACGACAAGTGCTGCGGCTACGGTTCGTACATCCACGACAACGCCGGTAACCTGATCAACCCGTCGCAGCACATCGACGGCCACGACCGCTTCAGCAAGATGAGCCACGAGCTGCGCGTTTCGACGCCGACCGACAAGCGCATCCGCGCCATCGTCGGGGCGTTCTATCAACGCCAGACGCACAACATCGAGCAGAACTATTTGATCGACGGGCTCGGCACCGACCTGACGGTGACCGGGCACCCCGACACTTATTGGCTGACCAAGCAATACCGCGTCGACCGCGACTATGCGGTGTTCGGCCAGGCCGATCTCGACATCATCCGCGACCACCTGACGCTTACCGGCGGCGCGCGCTATTATAAGTACAAGAACACCCTCGTCGGTTTCTACGGTTACGGCCCGGCGGGCGGCGGCTTCGGCTCGTCGACCGGGCAGAACAGCTGCTTCGGCGGTCCGAACGGCCCGGTGCTGGTGCCGGGTGGACCGTGCACCGACTTCTACGACCTCGACGCCAACGGCAAGCCGGTCCCGAAGAAAGCCGAGGGCGACGGCTTCATCCACAAGCTCAGCCTGAGCTACAAGGTCGACCGCGATCACCTGATTTACGGCACCTGGTCGCGCGGCTTCCGCCCCGGCGGCCTCAACCGCGCCGCCGGAGCCGGGCCGTACGCGCCCGACTATCTGACCAACTACGAGGTCGGCACCAAGAACAGCTTCTTCGACCGGCGTCTCGTCGCCAACCTCACCGCCTTCTGGGAGGAGTGGAAGGGCACGCAGCTCGCGACGCTGGGCGCGAACGGCCTGACGGTGATCAACAACGTCGGCGCAGCGCGGATCCGCGGTGTCGAGGGTGACGTGACGCTGCAGCCGATGCGCGACCTGACGCTGACCGCGTCGGGCAGCTACACCGACGCACGGCTCAAGAACGACTATCTCAAAGGCACCACGGTGCTCGCCCCCGCCGGTCAGCAGCTGCCGGTGACCGCGCCCGTCAAGCTCAACGCCATCGCGCGCTACAGCTTCCCGGTCGGCGCGAACAAGGGCCATATCCAGGGCGCACTGGTCTATTCGGAAAGCAGCTACGCCGACCTGCGCACCGTCGAGCGCGCCATCATCGGCAAGCAGAACGCCTATGAACTCGTCGACTTCACCACGGGGCTCGAGAATGAGCGCTGGACTTTCGAGGTCTACCTCAAAAACGCCTTCAATGGCCGCGGCGACATCTACCGCTACGCCGAATGCGCGATCGCCGTGTGCGGCACGCAGGCGTACCGCGTCGTCTACACACCGCGTACCATCGGGGTGCGCTTCGGGCAGAAGTTCTGACG
>CAXTTR010000169.1:0-6794 GCA_964247215.1 uncultured Sphingomonadaceae bacterium | reverse complement strand
CCTTTTACGGAGAAATCGCTCGCGACGCTGGCTGTCCCCGACACCAGCCCAGCCGCCAACGTGAAAACACATTTTACCTCGCACGCCGCGGACTGCAGCTGTCCGGCACGCATCAAGATCGCTGATCCGGAGTCATGAAAGGATCACCGAAAATCGCGCGGTTTGTCGTTTGGGAGTCATGAAAGACTCCCGGAACCCGCGGAAAAGTCCCGTTTCGGATTTGGAGGAGTCATGAAACATGCACGACTCCCAACTTATCGAGGAGTCATGAAAGGCCCCCTGCTACGGGCAGGCTTTGTTCAAGTTGATACAAGGCAAGTTAACCCGGCACTGGCTCGATATCGTGGAACTTGCGGTAGTCGAGCGTTCGCACCCCGCCGGGCGTCAGCGTCAGGATGTCGGCGAAGCGCATATTCCAGCGGATGTCCTCGGCCTCGTACGCCGTTCGCGCATAGATCGTCTGCGCCATTGCCTCGTCGGTGCCCGAGATGACCACGACAATCTCGTCACCGGCCGCCTCGATCGCTTCGGGAGCCATGCCGTGGAGCGGGCTCGTCTCGGTGATCTTGTGCATGATCGTCCAGCTCAGCGCGAACATCGGGTTGGAATTGCGGACCAGATCGAGATCGAAAAAGCGCCGCAGCACCTTGCCGTCTGGCTCGGTGACCTGGCGTAGCAGCGAGGCGCGCGCCGACGCTTCGAGGATCAGATTGTGCCGCTGATTAACCGCCCGCAGCATGACGGTCGGAACGCCCTCGAACGGCTGCACAACCGCGACACGGCTGAACATCACCCGCGCCGTCGGACGGGCGAAGCGCGCGAAGGCCAGCCCGGTGATGACCGAAAAGCCGAGCAGGCCCGTCATCGCTTCGAACACGACGACGATGTTGGCATACATCGATACCGGATAGACATTGCCGTAACCGATGGTGGCCAGCGTATGGACGCTGAAAAAGAAGTCGCGCCAGAACCGCGGCACGTCGGCCTCGCTGCCCTGGATCGCCAGACCGTGCACGTCGAACGCGTAAAGCGTCGCGAAAAACAAGTTGAACGCAAGAAAGCCGATAATGAACTGCAGCAGCAGACTGCCCCAGCTTTCGTGCAGCAGATTGAAATAGATATCGCCAAATGGCGCGCGCTCGGCCCCGATCGTCTTGATGTCGGGGCCGCCGTTGCGCAGCATCGCCCGCAATGCGCTCGGCGGCCGGTCCGGAGTGGCAACGTCCGGCTCCACGGTATACGACTCATCGGGCATACACGCTCCGCTCGTTGCGGGTTTGAACTATTTGAACAGTGGATCGTTAAGATGACGCAGGTTCGGTAGCATAGCCGGACCGCTACGTGCAGTTTCTACAGCGAAGGAAAATATTTATGGCGATCAATAGCGACACCATGGAAGGCTCGATGGACGAGTTCGGCGGCAAGGTGCAGGGCAAGGTCGGCGACATGCTCGGCGACAGCAAGATGCAGGCACAGGGCAAGGTCGACGAGGTCAAGGGCAAGGTTCAGGACGCCTATGGCAATGCCAAGGACACCGTCAAGGATTGGGCCGACAACGCTCCCGAGTACGTCCAGAAAGCGCGTGAAACCGGCCGCCGCTATGCCGAGCAGGGCAGCGAGAAGGCCAAGGAACTGGTGCAGGAGCAGCCGGTCGCGGTGCTCGCCGGCGGCATCGCGCTCGGCTTCCTCATGGGTTGGCTGGTCAGCGGCCGCCGCTCGTAAGACAGCATGGGGCGGGGCCAAGCAGCCTCGCCCCATTTAATTTCGATTATTATCAATGGCTTGGATTTTCCATAAGCTCGACAAGCAAACCGTTGGTATCGCGCGGGTGAAGGAAAATCACCGGCACCCCATGCGCCCCTAGCCGTGGTTCACCGGTGCCAAGCACCGTTGCGCCGCGCTCGCGCAGCGTGTCCCGCGCCAGGTAGATATCGTCAACCTCGAAGCAGACATGATGCTGACCTCCAGACGGGTAGCGCTTCAGGAAAGCCCAAATTGGCGAACTTTCGCCCAGCGGCTCGATCAGTTCGATCTGACTGTTAGGGAGATCGACGAAGCATACGGCAACGCCCTGCTCGGGCAGCTCAAGCCGCTCCCCGATAGCCGTCGCCCCAAGTAGATGACGATACATCGCACTCGCCGCAGCCAGCGACGGCGTCGCGACCCCGACGTGGTTCAGACGACCAATCATATCTCATTTCGCTCAAGCATTGACATCGCTCCGTCGGCACGCTTCGTACAAACGGTACGACATCGGCCAACTGCCCGTCCAGCGGCTCTGTACCTTGCCACCGGCGGCGGCTAAAGCATTGGGAGCGGGGCTTGAAAGTGGACGGAGGATCCGGCGTGCTGCTGACCGACGTCGGCACTCTCAGCCATTTGCTCGCGTCGATCGGCTTCGTCGCGCTCACGGTCACGGTCGTACTGCGGCCGCAGCAGCACCACGCCAGCCGATGGCTAGCCGCGGCCGCGCTGATCACCGCCGCTTGGGCGACGGTGTTCGTGTTCGCAGCCCGATTTGGGGCACCCTACGATGCCTGGCTATCGGTTGCGGAGACGCTGCGAAGCGCCGCCTGGATCGCATTCCTGGTCGCCCTGCTGCGAGTAACCTGGCGCGACAACGGCCACCTCACGCGGTCTTTCATCATGGCGGCTGCGGTGGGCACATTGACCGCATTGCAGCTCGGCGTCGACCTCGCCGGGATCGTTCAACCGGGCCTGACACCCCACGACAATTCCTATGTCGCGCTGCTGTTAATCGTCAGCCGGCTCGTCATCGCCATCGGTGGCCTGGTGCTGCTGCACAACCTATACAGCAATGCCGCCCCCGCAAGCCGTGGCGGCATGCGGCTGCTGGCGATCGGGCTGGCCGGCTTGTTCTGCTACGACCTCAACCTGTACACCCTGCAGTTCCTGCTCGGCGAACTGTCCGGCGACCTGTTCAACATTCGTGGCGCCGTCGACGTATTGGTCGTGCCGTTGCTGGTGCTGTCGACGCGTCAGGCGTGGGTAGCACGGCTGCAGGTATCACGGCAGGTGGCCTTCCACACGCTGTCGATGAGCATTATCGGCGGTTACCTGATCCTGATGGCGATGCTCGCCTATGGCTTGCGGCTGCTCGGCGGCGACTGGGGCCAGTTGCTCCAGATCAGCTTCCTGTTCGCGACGATCATCCTCGGCGCGGTCGTCCTGTTCAGCCCGCGCTTCCGGGCGGCGCTCCGTGTCCAGATCGCCAAGAACTTCTACACGTATAAATACGATTACCGGCAGGAGTGGCTGCGCTTCATCAACACCGTGGCGCACGCCGATGCTGGTGCGGGCACCCTTTCCGAGCGCGTCATCGAGGCCGTTTGCGCCGTCGTCGACTCACCTGGCGGCTCGCTCTACGCACCCGACGAGAGCGGCTGCTACGAAGTGTCGGCGTGTTGGAACAGCCGAGCCGTCAGCGATACCGCAGTCGCTTCATCGAGCGCCCTCGCGCGCTTTCTGGCCGTGCGTCAGCGCATTGTCGACCTCGATCAGCTGCGCCAAGGGCGTGGTGATTACGACGACCTCGTCATTCCTGACTGGGCGGTTGCCGACCGTCGCGCTTGGCTGATTGTTCCGCTTATGCACCTCGATCACCTTGCCGGCTTCATTGTGCTGCATCGGACATTGGCGCAGCGCAGCCTCAATTGGGAGGACTTCGACCTGCTACGAACGCTCGGCCGACAAGCCGCGAGCTACATCGCCGAAGCCTCGACCCAAGCGGCGCTCGATGAGGCCGGCAAGTTCGACGAGTTCAATCGTCGCTTCGCCTTCATCATGCACGACATCAAGAATCTGGTGAGCCAGCTTAGCCTTGTAGCCCGTAATGCCGAACGCCACGCCGACAATCCGGCTTTCCGCACCGACATGGTGGCGACGTTGCAGAGTTCAGTCGGCAAGATGAACGACATGCTGGCCCGGCTCGCGCCAAGGGATGCCGGACGCCGCGAGGTGAACAGCATCGTCGATCTCCATACCTTGCTGGCTGAGGTTGTCGCGGCGAAACGCCGCCAATATCCGGCACTGGTTCTGCATTCAGGATCGGAGCCCGCGTTGATCGATGGCGATGCCGCACGTCTGGAGCAACTCTTTGGACACCTTGTCCAGAATGCCATTGACGCTAGTCATGCAGGTGACCCGATCGACGTCGATCTATGCGTCGACGCTGATGATATCCGCGTCACGATAGCCGACCATGGTACTGGCATGTCACCGGCCTTTGTACGCAGCGAGCTGTTCAAGCCGTTTCGCTCAACCAAGGCAGGCGGGTTCGGCATTGGCGCCTATGAAGCCCGGGAGATTGCCAAGCAGAGCGGCGGCCGACTCGACGTCGTCAGCCGCGAAGGCGAGGGCACCGTCTTCACGGCGCGGCTGCCAGCTTACCACTTCAACAAGGAACGCCAGCGCGCATGAAGGCTGCCCTGACCGTCGCGGAGTCCGATCTGCGCAAGCTGCTCGTCGTCGAAGACGATCTCGGCCTGCAACGGCAGTTGCGCTGGAGCTACGACGACTATGACGTGCTCGTGGCGGGAAACCGCGAGACCGCGCTCGATCTGGTGGCGCAACACAGCCCATCCGTGGTGACGCTCGACCTCGGCCTGCCGCCGGACCCCGACGGCACCAGCGAGGGCTTTGCGACGCTCGACGAAATACTGCGGGTCAAGCCGGCTACCAAGGTCATCGTCGCCTCCGGACACGGTGCCCGTGACAGCGCGTTGCGGGCGATCGCGGCCGGGGCGTTCGATTTCTACTCGAAGCCCATCGAGATCGACGAGCTCGGGCTGATTGTCCGGCGCGCCTATCACGTCCACGATCTAGAGGCCGAGAACCGCCGCCTGCAGGCGCTGGCCGGGCCGCAGGATGTGCTTGGCGGGCTGATCACCGGCGCGCCCGAGATGATCAAGGTCGCCAACATGATCGAGCGGGTGGCGAGGTCGAACGCCTCGATCATGCTGCTCGGAGCGAGCGGTACCGGCAAGGAGCTGCTCGCCCGCGGGCTGCACAATGCGTCCGCGCGTGCCAGCCAGCCGTTCGTCGCGATCAATTGCGCCGCGATCCCGGAGAACCTGCTCGAGGCCGAGCTGTTCGGCTATGAGAAGGGTGCCTACACCGGCGCGGTCAAGACGACCGAGGGCAAGATCGAGCTGGCGCAGGGCGGCACGCTGTTTCTCGACGAGGTCGGCGACATCCCGCTGCCGCTACAGGTCAAGCTGCTGCGCTTCCTCCAGGAGCGCGTCATCGAGCGTATCGGCGGAAGGCGGGCGATCCCGGTCGACGTCCGTATCGTCTGCGCGACGCATCAGGACCTTGCCGCGATGATCGCCGCGACACGCTTCCGCGAGGACCTCTACTACCGCCTCGCCGAGATCATCGTGAAGATCCCGTCGCTGGCGGCCCGCCACGGCGATGCGGTGCTGCTCGCCAAGCATTTCCTCGGCAAGTTCGCCGCCGAACAGGGCCGCAGCTTCAAAGGCTTCACCCCGGCGGCATTGGCCGCGATCAGCGACTGGCCGTGGCCCGGCAACGTCCGCGAGCTTGAGAACCGCCTTAAGCGCGCCGTCATCATGGCCGAGGGGACGCTGCTCGATGCGCCCGATCTCGACCTCGGCGAGACTCCCGAGGCGACGATCCTCAATCTCAAGGCAGTCCGCGAGAATGCCGACCGCAAGGCAATCCGCCTTGCACTAGCCCGGACCGACAACAACGTCTCGACCGCATCAAAGCTGCTCGGGGTCAGCCGCCCGACATTGTACGACCTGATGAAGCAGTACGGCGTCGAGGGGTAGATAAATGTCCGTCACCCCCGCCTGCGCGGGCGTGACGGACTGCGTGTCAGTTCAACGAACTGTCGATCGCCTTGCACGCCACCAGCAGTTCCTTGACCGCCGCCACCGACTTATCGAACCCGGCCTTGGCGGCGGGCTTGAGCGCGATTTCGACGACGCGCTCGACCCCGCCCGCACCGATTACCACCGGCACGCCGACGTACAGGTTATCGACCCCGTATTGCCCGGTCAGGTGCGCGGCGCACGGCAACAGCCGCTTCTTGTCCTTGAGGAAACTCTCCGCCATGGCGATGCCGCTCGTTGCCGGCGCATAGAACGCCGAGCCGGTCTTCAACAGCGCGACGATCTCGCCGCCGCCCGAGCGGGTGCGCTCGACGATCGCGTCGATGCGCTCGCTTGTGCTCCAGCCCATCGTGATCAGGTCGGGAACCGGGATGCCCGCGACGGTCGAATACTCGACCACCGGCACCATCGTGTCGCCGTGGCCGCCGAGCACGAACGCGGTGACGTCCTCGACCGAGACCTGAAACTCCTCCGCGAGGAAATGCCGGAAGCGCGCCGAATCGAGGACACCTGCCATGCCGACGATCATGTGCGGCGGGTGCTGTGCGAACTCGGCCAGCGCCCACACCATCGCGTCCAACGGATTGGTGATGCAGATGACGAAGCTGCCCGGCGCGTGCGTGCGAATGCCGTCGCCGACCGCTTTCATGACCTTCAGATTGATGCCGAGCAGGTCGTCGCGGCTCATTCCCGGCTTGCGCGGCACGCCCGCGGTGACGATGCAGACATCGGCTCCGGCGATGTCGGCGTAATCGTTGGTGCCCTTGAGCGTCACGTCGAAACCCTCGACCGGCCCCGACTGCGCGAGGTCCAGCGCCTTGCCCTGCGGCGTCCCCTCCGAGATGTCGAACAGCACGATATCGCCGAGCTCCTTCGCCGCGGCCAGATGCGCCAGCGTGCCGCCGATCATGCCGGCCC
>CAXTTR010000168.1:0-6813 GCA_964247215.1 uncultured Sphingomonadaceae bacterium | reverse complement strand
TCGATCGTGTAGCGGACGCCGCCGATCAGCCGGAAGCGCGACGCGAGGTTGAGCGTGCCCTGGCCGAACAGCGCGACGTTGGTGAACACCGAGCCGAAGTCGGCGGTTCCGGTCGGGAACGTCGATGGGGCGGCCAACGGACTGGTGCAGGGCACGAGCACGCCGGCGGGCTGCGCGCCGTTAGCGCCGCAGACCTGGTCGTTGCGCGTAAAGATGCGCTCGGACTTGGCGCGCGAGTAATAGGCCCCGAGCACGTAGGTCAGGAACTGCTTCGACGGCGAGGTCAGGCGCAGTTCCTGGCTGAAGGTGTCGCCGGTCTGCGGGCCGAAGTCGTGAAGCTGGTTGAACCCGACATACGCCTGCGGCAGGAAATCGCCGTCGCGGATCTCGGTATTCTTGTAATTGCGGTACGCGGTGATCGAGGTGACGGTCTGGTCGCCGAGCTCGACATCGGCCTGCAGCGAGACGCCCCAGCCGATCTCGTTGGTATGCGTGACGAGGTTCTGGTCGACCTGTCGCGTCCGGTTGCCGTTTAGGGCAGGGAGCACCGTCCGTATCGCCGGATTGACCGCTCCTGCACCGGCGACAGATGGTTCTGCGATGACCTCGGCGCAGCAATCGTCGTTGTTCTTGTGATAGTCGCCGATCAGCGTCAGCTTGACGGTTTCGCTGGCATCGCCCTCGACGATGGCGCGGGCACCGTAATGCTCGAAGCCGTTGACCCGGCGGTTGACGTTCGGCGCGACGTTGAAGATGTTGCCGTCGTATTTATCGTAGAAACCCGTCAGGCGGCTGCGGATTTCCTTCGAGAACGGCACGTCGAGTGCGCCGCGGACGCGGTATTCGGCCCCGTTGCCGGTGTAGGTGCCGCCCTCGGCATAGCCGCCAAGGCTGTCGCCCGGCTTCTTCGAGACGATGTTGATGACGCCTGCACTCGAGTTTTTGCCGAACAGCGTGCCCTGCGGACCGCGCAGCACTTCGATACGCTCGATGTCGACAAGGTCGCTGAACGCTTCCCCGGCGCGGCTGAACACGACGCCGTCGAGCACCGTCGATACCGACGGCTCGCCGGCGATCGAGAATGTCGCGGTGCCGACGCCGCGCAGGAACAGCGACTGGTTGAGCGTGGTGCCCGACTTCAGGAAGTTGAGCGACGGCACCAGATACTGCGCGCCTTCGAGGCTGACGCGCCCCTGTGTCGCCAGCGTGTCGCCGCTGACCACCGTCACCGCGAGCGGCACATCCTGCAACCGCTCCGAACGCTTCTGCGCGGTGACGATGATCTCGGTTGAGTCGCTGTCGTCGTTCGAGGCGGTCGCCAGCGGCGCGGTCGTCGGCGGCACCTGCGCGTGGGCAGCGGCGGCAAGCGCCAGCACGGCGGTTCCGGCGAGAATGGCAAAGCGTGTCATCGATGTCCCCTCGGGCCCGCAGTCGATTGCTCCGGGTTGCCACGCGCTACTAGCCGGTTCGCGCCTTTACGACACGGTTTAAGTTAAGCGTCGTTCAGAACAGCTTGCGGCTGTGCCCGTTCAGCAACGCTGGTAGATCGACTTCGCAAGTGGCACGGACTTGCGATTTCGATCATGCTGAAACAGAGTTCAGGTTACCGAAGAAACTGAGGAGTCCGCTGTGAAAGCTGTCCGCTGTGTCGAGCATGGGATGCCCGAGAAGCTTGTCGTCGACGACATTGCATTGCCCGAGCCGGGCAAGGGACAAGTCCGGCTCAAGGTCCATGCGGCGGGGGTCAACTTCCCGGACTCGCTGATCATCCAGAACCTGTACCAGTTCAAACCGGCGCTGCCGTTCACGCCGGGGAGCGAGGCGGCGGGTGTGATCGATGCGGTCGGCGAGGGTGTCACCGCGTTCAAGCCCGGCGACCGCGCGCTGGTGATGACGGGCAACGGGGCGTTCGCCGAATACGTCACCGCGAACGTCGCGCAGACGATCCCGATTGCGGGCGCCATGCCGTTCGACATCGCCGCGGGCTTCACGATGACCTACGGTACCTCGCACCACGCGCTGAAGCAGCGCGCCCGGCTGCAGCCCGGCGAGACCGTGCTGGTGCTCGGCGCGGCGGGCGGCGTCGGGCTGACCGCGGTCGAGCTGGCAAAGCTGATGGGCGCAAAGGTCATCGCCGCCGCGTCGACCGACGAGAAACTGGCGCTGTGCCGCGAGTACGGTGCCGACGAGACGATCAACTATACCACGACCGACCTCAAGGACACGGTCAAGCAACTCACCGGCGGCAAGGGGGTCGACGTCGTCTACGACCCCGTCGGCGACCGCTTCGCCGAACCCGCCTTCCGCGGCATCGCGTGGAACGGGCGCTATCTGGTGGTGGGCTTCGCCGGCGGCCAGATCCCGTCGCTGCCGCTGAACCTGCCGCTGATCAAGGGCGCGTCGATCGTCGGGGTGTTCTGGGGCGCGTTCACGCAGCACGAACCCGCAGTGCACCAGGCGAACATGCACGAGTTGCTCGAATGGTACGCGGCGGGCAAGCTGCGCCCGCATGTCAGCCGCAAGTTCGCGCTGGCCGAGGGACCGGCCGCGATCCGCTGGGTGATGGACCGGAAAGCGACGGGGAAGGTGGTGCTGGAGGTGGGGTGAGCGAACTGCATAGAGCCCAAGTTTCTATTATCGCCAAAGCGATCAACGACGTGAACGGATGCTACCTTGAAACCTAGCTTGCACCGCTTGTGGTCCGCCTTTCCCGATCACGACAAATACCCAACGCTGAAAGACCTCTACACCTGGATAGGCGGTGTCGCGGCCAAGAACATCTACGAGCCCGGCTTTACGCCTAACGGCAACACGTGCGCGAGTCGGATGAGCGTTGCTTTCAACAAGGGTGGTGCTCCAATCACGACGGCGCTAGCAGGCGCTGCCAGAGCGAAAACGATTGGGGCAGCCGACGGCTCACGCATTATTTTCCAAGTAGCCGGGTTTCGGGCCTATCTGCTGAAAACGCTAGGTAAGCCTACCATCGACAACACGAGCCCCTTTGACGGCGCGTTTCATGGCAAAACTGGCATTATTGCGTTCAGCGTCAATTGGGACGGCGCGACCGGCCATATCGCGCTGTGGGACGGCACAAGGTACCGCGAACCCGTGCACGACAACTATGCGACGTTCGTCTCTCCCGTAAATCCGCGAGTCAGAACATCACGCGGTGAATTTTGGGAGCTACCCCGGTGAGAGCCGTCGCCCTACTCGGCGTAATAGCTGTGTTACTCGCGTCAACGATAGTCAGCGCAGCTGTATCGCCGAGTGGGCGTACACCGGCCCTGCGCGATGCTGAAGGTTATGCCATCGCCAGCTGTTTTTTCGGCCAGAAACAGCCCTATCTGAAAGATCAGGGTGATGGGTGGGCGTCGGCTATCATTCAGCGCGGCAGCGGCGACCTCGACGCATTGGGTGCGATATCGGCGGCGGTGAAGCAGGAACTAGCGAAACGCGATATGGCCGTCATCCGAACAGATGCTGGTGCGGACAAGGCTATACCAGTGCTGTACTGCGGCGAGATTATCGACCGGCCGCGAGTGCGTGCGGCGATTAACCTTGCCCTGACCAAATTGCGGCGGCCGATCAGACCGCACTAGCAACTCGATATCGGCTTCTTCCGTAAGCACGGGCGAGGGCTAGAAGCTATCGCCCGCCCGCGCTACCATCCCCCTCATGGACCAGATCATCATTCGCGGCGGGCACGCACTGTCGGGCAGCATCCACATTTCGGGCGCGAAGAACGCCGCGCTGACCCTGATGCCGTGCGCGCTGCTGACCGAGGAGCCGCTGACGCTGCGGAACCTGCCGCGGCTGGCCGACATCGACACGTTCGGGCATCTGCTCAACAACCACGGCGTCTCGACGACGATCGAAGGGACGCATCCCGACGAGTTCGGGCGGGTGATGACGCTGAAGGCGGGGCGGATCAGCTCGACGGTCGCGCCGTACGACATCGTCCGCAAGATGCGCGCCTCGATCCTCGTCCTTGGGCCGCTGCTGGCGCGCTGCGGCGAGGCAACGGTCAGCCTGCCCGGCGGCTGCGCCATCGGTAACCGCCCCATCGACCTTCACCTGAAGGCGCTCGAACATCTGGGCGCGGAGATCGAGCTTGCCGCGGGCTACGTCAAAGCTACTGCGCCGGGCGGGCTCAAGGGCGGGCGCTTCGTGTTCCCGACCGTCAGCGTCGGCGCGACCGAGAACGTCGTCATGGCCGCCGTCCTTGCGCGGGGTGACAGCATCATCGAGAACGCCGCGCGCGAACCCGAGATCGTCGACCTGTGCCGCTGCCTGGTGGCGATGGGCGCGCGTATCGACGGGATCGGCACCGAGCGGCTGTTGATCAGCGGCGTACCGCGGCTGCACGGCGCGACCTATGCCGTCATGCCCGACCGCATCGAGACCGGCAGCTACGCCTGTGCGGCCGCGATTACCGGCGGCGATCTCGAGCTGATCGGGGCGGAGGAGGCCTCGCTCGGTGCGACCTTCGACGCGTTGCGCGAGGCGGGAATCGAGGCGAAACCGACCAACCGGGGCCTGCGGGTCAAGCGCGCCAACGGGCTGCACGGCGTCAACGTGTCGACCGCGCCATACCCCGGCTTCCCGACCGACATGCAGGCGCAGTTCATGGCGATGCTGAGCCTCGCCGACGGGGCTTCGCTGCTGACCGAGACGATCTTCGAGAACCGTTACATGCACGTCCCCGAGCTGGCGCGGATGGGGGCCGACGTTACCGTGCGCGGGCGCTCGGCGGTGGTGCGCGGTGTCGGGCATCTGAACGGCGCGCCGGTCATGGCGACCGACCTGCGCGCCTCGATGAGCCTCGTTATCGCAGGGCTTGCGGCACGCGGCGAAACCCTGGTCAGCCGCGTTTACCACCTCGACCGCGGCTATGAGCGGCTCGAAGAGAAACTGTCGGCGGTGGGGGCCGATATCGAACGGATTTCGGACGGATGACGCAGGTGGAGAGTTCTTCGGCCGGTAGCGATGTGGCAGCACTAAGCCGTGCGAAACCCGCCGACGACCGGTTATTGCTGCTCGCGCAGGAGCCCGGCGAGGTGTCGCTGCTGTCGGCGCTGACGCAGTCGGCGGTGCTGCGCGCCGCGGAGGTCGCCTACGACCGCCGCGCCCGGCGGCTGGTGCTGCTGCTGCGCCGCTACCGGTGGGAAGCGGGCGACCGGACCCGCGTCGAGAGCGCACTGCGCTTCGAGAGCGTCACCGCGGTACAGCGCAAAAGCTGGCCGGCCGACGCCGGCGAAGCTGAGACGGTGCTCGAGCTGCTCGCGTTCAGCTTCGCCGACGGGGTGTTCACGGCCAGCTTCGGCGGCGGCGCGGCGTTGCGGATCGCGGTCGAGGTCGTCGACCTGGTGCTCGAAGACATGTCGGGGCCGTGGCGGGCCAGCCGTGAGCCGGCGTACGAGTAGGCGGCAGCCGACCTCGTACATACGCTGCCCCAGCGTAAGCTGGGGCCCACGCGAGTGCAGCAGCGTGCACTGCCGGAGATGGGCCCCAGCTTGCGCTGGGGCAGCGGGTGAAATGTTAACGGTTAGCTCTCTATCAGAATGTTAACGGTTAGCTCTCTATCAGGAGGTGCTTTGGATTGACCGGAGCTTGCTTCGTTTTGATCCAAAGGGTCCGCCTTGTCAGATTTGATAGCCGCCGGACCTGCCTTCCTCGGCGTGAACAACGTCAACAGCCGCGTTCTTCTGCTTGAAGCCGCGCTCGCGTCGGCGGAACATCGCGCGTTGCTCGACGAAGCCGGTTTCGACGTCGCGATCGCCGCCAACGCCGACCACCTCATTGCTGGCCTCGACGACGACTGGACGATCGGCCTCGTCGTCGCCGACGTTGCGCTGCTTTCACCGCTCGCTGTCGCAAGGCTGAGCCGGGCAAGCTCGCCTAAACTCTTGGCAATTGTTGGCGAAGGCGATGCCGAGCACGGCGGTTCGGCATTAACGGCTGATGTTGCCGACTTCATACCGCGTGACGTAGGTCCGCAGGATTACCTCGCAGCGGTCAAGGCGGCGCTGATTGACCACTCCCCGACACAGCAGGTCGCCGAGCTGTCCGACACCGGAATCGCGCAGATCGGGGCGCTCAGCGCCGAGGTCGAGCGCATCGTCGCGGCGCTGGCGATACTGGCGGCAGGCGAACGGCGCATCGCCAGCGGCGGGCCGCTGCCGGTTACGGCCGTGCAGGTCCGCGCCATCATCAAGGCACGGCGGCTGCGCGAGCGCTTTTTCCCCGCCGCGCTGTTCGCCGATCCGGTGTGGGACATGCTGCTCGACCTGACCGCGGCGCGGCTCGAAGCGAAGCCGGTCGCGGTGTCGAGCCTGTGCCTTGCAGCGGCGGTCCCGACGACCACCGCGCTGCGCCAGATCAAGGCGCTATGCGATGCCGGTATGTTCGTGCGGCGCACCGACCGGCAGGACGCGCGCCGCACGTTCATCGAGCTGAACGAGACCTCGGCGCAGTCGATGGTGGATTATTTGGGGTCACTGCGGGGCGAGGGGCCGGTAATCTGATTGACCGGTAACCCAGAATTTTTGAGCCAAATTGAACCACTTCCGCTTCCCCAGCGAAAGCTGGGCTCCACCTCGCCACGGGCGCGCTGCTGCCCGGACATGGACCCCAGCTTTCGCTGGGGAAGCGGGTAAGGTGGGAGCTGGTTCCTAACTAGAGCAGCTCGCTTAAACCCGAAGCTCAACACTCTCCTTACCCCCCGATCAGCTGATCGAGCGTAATCGGAAACTTCCGCACCCGCTTGCCGGTCGCGTGCCAGACCGCGTTGGCGATGGCGCCGACAGTGCCGGT
>CAXTTR010000167.1:0-6842 GCA_964247215.1 uncultured Sphingomonadaceae bacterium | reverse complement strand
CCCGTCAGCGCCGCCCAGGTGCCGATCTCCCCCGGCAGCCGCGGCAAGGCGTAAGTCCCGCCGACATCGGGGATCAGCCCGATACCGGTCTCGGGCATGGCGAACAGCGTGCGCTCGGTCGCGACGCGGTAGCGCCCGTGGATCGACAGCCCGACGCCGCCGCCCATCGTCACCCCGTCGAGCAGCGCCACATACGGGTCGGGATACGCGGCGACAGTCTGGTTCATGCGATATTCGTCGTGGAAGAAGTCTTCCCACGCGTGGCTGCCCGCCTTGCCCGCATGGTACATGCCGACGACATCGCCGCCCGCGCAGAACGCCCGCTCGCCCGCCCCCTCGATCATGACCAGCGCCACGTCGGGGTCGGCCATGCTGGTGTACAGCGCCGCCTGGATGCGGTCGCACATGCCGCGATTGAGCGCGTTGAGCTGCGCTGGGCGATTGAGCGTGATGATCAACGCGCGGCCGCGACGCTCGAACAGCACCTGGGCAGCGACATCGGCAGCATCGGCGGACAGTTTGGCAGGCTGGTTGACAAGCGGTGTGGCGTTGTCGTTCATCAGGAGCCTCACAAATAGTCTATCGTCGCAAGCCCATAGCTGTGCAGCGCCGGTCCAAGCGCGTCAACGCCGTCGTGTCGCGCGGTGAACACCGCCGTGCCGTGCGGCTCATCCGTCCGCTCCACGTCCCGCAGCAAATACGCCACCCGTCGCGCGATCCCCGCGCCGCCGTCGACGAACGTCAGCGGCCGCGCCGCTCCCGCCCTCCCGGTCGACAGCACTACCGCCGCTGCCGTCAGTTCGTCCGCGATCAGCGGAAAGTGCGTGCACGCCAGCACCACCGTATCGACCCGCTCACCCCCCGGCTGCCCAAGCAGCCCTTCGAGCTCGGTAGCGTAATCCGCCAGCGATGTGCTCCGCCCGCGCAGCTTGGCCTCGGCAAATTCGACCAGCCGCGCCGAACCGTGGCGCAGCACGAGGCAATCAGCGGCGAACTCGGCTGTCAGTTTGTCGACATACGGCTGCCGGACGGTGGCCGCCGTCCCGAGCACGCCGATGGCGCGCGTCACCGAGCGTGCTGCGGCCGGCTTGATCGCCGGCACCGTCCCCACCACCGGCACCGCCAGCGCCGCGCGCACGCCCGCGAGCGCGATCGTCGACGCCGTATTGCACGCAATCACCACCAGCGCCGGCCGGTACCGCTCGACCAGCCGCCCGAGCAACGCCGGCACCCGCGCCGCAATCTCCGCCTCAGACTTGGTGCCATAGGGGAAGCCGCCATTGTCAGCGACATAGACGACACTCGCGTAAGGAAGCGCAGCGCGGACGGGGCAGAGCACGGAGAGCCCGCCGACGCCGGAGTCGAAGAGGAGGAGGGGGCGCATAAGCGATGGGGTACCGGGAGCGCAAGACTGCGGCAATCACGCTTTTAGTGTAGCGCAACTTTAGCGTGCCAAGATATTTCGGTCATTGCCTACTCACCTGGTAGAGATACGGTCTCGTCCAATCTGACCGATGGAGGCGACATGCGTAACGCGTTTAGATCGACGGTTCTGCTGAGTCTTGCCGGGTTGATGATGCCCGCGCTGACGGTTGCCGCTTCCGCAGCTACAGTGACATTGCTCAACGTCAGCTACGACCCAACCCGCGAGTTGTATAAAGACATTGATGCCGCCTTTATCGCCGACTGGAAGGCCAGAACCGGCGACACCGTCGTGATCAACCAGTCGCACGGCGGCTCGGGCAAGCAGGCGCGCGCCGTGATCGACGGTCTTGAAGCCGATGTCGTGACACTCGCGCTAGCCTACGACGTCGACGCGATCGCCGCCAAGGCGAAGCTATTGCCGCCGAATTGGCAGATGCGACTGCCTAATAATTCGACCCCGTATTTTTCGACGATCGTGTTTCTCGTCCGCAAAGGTAACCCCAAGCATATCCGCGACTGGAATGATCTGGTGAAGCCGGACGTCAGCGTCATCACACCCAACCCGAAATCGAGCGGCGGGGCGCGCTGGAACTATCTTGCGGCATGGGGCTATGCAACGAAGAACTACGGCGCGGCCAAGGCCAAGGATTTCGTGACCAAGCTTTACCACAATGTCCCGGTGCTCGACTCAGGATCGCGCGGCGCGACGACGACCTTCGTCCAGCGCGGGCAGGGAGACGTCCTGCTGGCGTGGGAGAACGAAGCCTATCTGGCGACGCACGAGGCAGGCGGGGAAGACTTTGAGATCGTCACCCCCTCGCTCTCCATCCTTGCCGAGCCGTCGGTCTCGATAGTCGACAAGAACGTCGACAAGCATGGCACGCGCAAAGTTGCCGAAGCCTATCTTCGCTATCTTTATACCCCGAAAGCGCAGGAAATCGTCGCGCATGATTTCTACCGCCCCCGCGATACCGCGGTGGCGGCCAAGTACAAGGCGGCGTTCAAGCCGTTGCAGATGTTCACCATCGATGGCAACTTCGGCGGCTGGCAGCGGGCGCAGGCAGCCCATTTCAACGACGGCGGCATCTTCGACCAGATCTTCGCGGCGGCAAAGCGCTGAGTCGCGCCGCCGCCTCGGCTTCGCACGTCCGCTTCCGGCAGCGCTCGATCATTCCGGGCTTTGGTTTGACGCTCGGATTCACCGTGTTCTATCTGAGCGTCATCGTGCTGGTGCCGCTGTCGGCGGTATTCCTCAAGGCCGCCGGGCTTGGCTGGCAGGAGTTCGTCGGAGTGGCATTGTCGCGGCGGGCACTGCTTGCCTATCGCCTCAGCTTTGGTGCGGCGGCACTGGCGGCGGCTATCAACACCGTGTTCGGGTTGCTCATCGCCTGGGTGCTGGTGCGCTATGCCTTTCCCGGCAAGCGCCTCGTCAGCGCGCTCGTCGACCTGCCGTTCGCGCTGCCGACAGCGGTCGCGGGCATTGCGCTGACCGCTCTCTATGCGCCAACTGGTTGGATCGGCGCGCGGCTGGTTCCGCTTGGCATCAAGGTCGCGTTCGAACCGCTAGGCGTCGTCGTCGCACTGACGTTCATCGGGCTGCCATTCGTGGTTCGCACCATCGAGCCGGTGCTCGTCGATCTGGGCATCGATGTCGAAGAAGCTGCCTCGAGTCTCGGAGCCAGCCGCAGCCAGACTTTCGGCCGTGTGATACTGCCGGCGATAGGCCCCGCGCTGCTGACGGGGTTTGCACTCGCCTTCGCACGCGGCGTCGGCGAATATGGCTCGGTGATCTTCATCGCGGGCAATCTGCCGTACAAGTCGGAGATCGCGCCGCTGCTGATCGTCCAGCAACTCGAGCAATATAACTACGCTGGGGCGACGGCGATAGCGACGACGATGCTGCTGGCGGCGTTTGCCGTGCTATTCGCGATCAACCTGCTGCAGGCGTGGGAGCGCCGGAGGATAGCAGCATGACCCGCCCGCTCGCCGGACCGCGTTGGCTCCACATCACCTTGATCGCAATCGCACTGCTGTTCCTGATCTTCAATCTCGCGCTGCCACTCGCGGCGGTTTTCGCCGGAGCTTTCGCCAAGGGTCTCGCCGCTTACAAGACCGCCATCGGCGAAGCCGACGCGCACGCCGCGATGCGCCTGACCTTGCTCGTCGCGGGCATTGCGGTGCCACTCAACCTTGTCTTCGGACTGGCTGCATCGTGGGCAATCGCCAAGTTTGATTTCCGCTGGAAAAGCGTGCTGATCACGCTGATCGATCTGCCGCTGTCGGTGTCGCCAGTCGTGTCGGGGCTGATTTATGTGCTGCTTTTCGGGTTGCAGGGCTGGTGCGGCGACTGGCTGCGCGCGCACGATATTCAGATTGTATTCGCGGTCCCCGGCATCGTGCTGGCGACGACATTCGTCACCTTCCCCTATGTCGCGCGTGAGCTGATCCCGCTGATGCTCGAGCAGGGGCGCAGTGACGAGGAGGCGGCGCGCTCGCTCGGGGCAACGGGGATGCAGACATTTGCCCGCGTGACGCTCCCCAACATTCGCTGGGGGCTGCTCTACGGCGTGCTGCTGTGCAACGCCCGTGCCATGGGCGAGTTCGGCGCGGTATCGGTGGTCAGCGGACACATCCGCGGACTGACCAATACACTGCCGCTTCACATCGAGATTTTGTACAATGAGTATAATTACGTCGCGGCCTTTGCCGTCGCCTCGCTGCTCGCCGGGCTGGCGCTGGTGACGTTGATCGCCAAATCGCTGCTCGAGTGGCGCTTTGCCGGGCAGCTCGCGGGAGCCGGACATTGACCGTCGAAGTCATCGGCCTGGTCAAACGGTTCAGCGGCCATAGCGCGCTCGACGGGGTCAGCCTCGACGTCCGGCCCGGAGAATTTTTAGCGCTGCTCGGCCCGTCAGGATCGGGCAAGACGACGCTGCTGCGCATCATCGGCGGGCTCGAATTTGCTGACGCCGGTTTGGTCACATTTGCCGGAGAGAACGTTGACAACCGTCCGGCGCGCGACCGGCGGATCGGGTTTGTCTTCCAAAACTACGCGCTGTTCCGTCACATGCGCGTCGCTGACAACATCGCCTTCGGGCTGACGGTCAAGCCACGCCGCGAGCGGCTCTCCGCCAAGGCCATCGCCGCCCGCGTCGACGAACTGTTGACGCTCGTTCAACTGGCCGGGCTCGGTCATCGCTATCCGGCGCAGCTGTCGGGTGGTCAACGCCAGCGCGTTGCACTCGCCCGTGCATTGGCGGTCGATCCAACCGTGTTGTTGCTCGATGAGCCATTCGGCGCGCTCGATGCCAAGGTGCGGAACGATCTGCGCCGCTGGCTTCGCGGAATCCATGAAAGCATGGGACTGACCTCAATCTTCGTTACCCACGATCAAGATGAGGCGCTTGATCTTGCCGACCGCGTGGCGGTGATGAATGCGGGCCGGATCGAACAGATCGACACTCCCGACGCGCTGTACAATCATCCAGCGACCGCTTTCGTCGCCGACTTCATCGGCAACGCCAACTGTTTCGACTGCGTGCTGGATGCCGGTGCGGTCGTACTCGGCGGCTTGCGCCTGACCAATGCCGCCGTAAGCGCCGCCGACGGACCAGGTGTCGCTTACGTGCGGCCGCACGAGCTGACCGTCGTCGACAGCGGCCAGCCCGGCATCGCCGCGTCCATCGTCCGCATCGCGCATACCGGCGCGCTTGCGACTATCGAATGCATCGTCGAAGGCGGCCGCCCCGTACAGGTCAGCTGCGTTGAACTTCCCGCCGGACTAACACCGGGCAGGCAGGTGACGCTCGTTCCAACCAAGGTGCGGGCGTTCGGGCGCACGGGACGTGACAGCCCGGTGCCGCCCCGCTAATCCACGCGTATGAGCCACCCTCAATACCCCGCGCTCCGTCTTCGCCGCTCGCGCGCGCACATATGGTCGCGGGCGCTGGTGGCGGAGCACGTGCTGTCGCCGGCCGATCTGATCTGGCCGTTGTTCGTCACCGATGGGGTGAACGTCCGCCAGCCGGTGGCGTCGATGCCGGGCGTCGAGCGGCTGTCGGTCGACTTGCTGGCCGGCGTGGCGAAGGAAGCGGCAGGGCTCGGCATTCCGTGCCTCGCGCTGTTTCCGAATACGCCTGCGGACCGCCGCAGCGAGCGCGGCGAGGAGGCGGTCAACCCGGACAATCTGATGTGCCGCGCGGTCGCGGCGATCAAGGCGAGTGGTGCTGCGATCGGCGTGCTGACCGACGTGGCGCTCGACCCGTACACCAGCCACGGCCATGACGGGCTGCTGGCGGACGATGGGCGCATCCTGAACGACGCCAGCGTCGCGGTGCTGGTCGAACAAGCGCTAGTGCTGGCGCGCGCCGGCGCCGACATCGTCGCGCCGTCGGATATGATGGACGGCCGCGTCGGCAAGGTCCGCGCGGGGCTCGAAGGCGCGGGCTTCCACGACGTCCAGATCATGGCGTATGCGGCGAAGTATGCCAGCGCCTTCTACGGCCCGTTTCGCGACGCGGTCGGCTCGGGCGGCTATCTGCGCGGCGACAAGAAGACATACCAGATGGATTACGCCAACGCTGACGAGGCGCTGCGCGAAGTCGCGCTCGACATTGCCGAGGGGGCCGACAGCGTCATGGTCAAGCCCGGCATGCCGTATCTCGACATCATCCGTCGGGTGAAGGAGCGCTTCGAGGTGCCGGTGTTCGCCTATCAGGTGTCGGGCGAGTATGCGATGCTGACCGCTGCGGTGAGCGCGGGCGTGCTCGACCGCGACCGCGCTATCCTCGAGACGCTAACCGGCTTCAAGCGCGCCGGGTGCGCGGGCGTGCTGACTTATTTCGCGCGTGATGCGGCGCGGCTGCTGGGCTAGAGAATAGCGACCCGTCTGACCCGCTCGCTCTTCTCCCACAGCTACGCCTTTTTCCCTACCCGCTCACCCTGAGCCTTCGTCGAAGAGTCTGATCCGGACTGGCCCCTTCGACGAAAGCTCAGGATGAGCGGGTATGATGAACGCATCGCGCGCTGGTACGACCTAGTGCGTCGGAGCGGGGCGGGCCTTGAGCGCGGCGGTCGCCGCCTGCAGCGCGGTGATCGCCGCTTCAAGCGCCGCTTCGGGGGTGGCGGCCGGTGCTGCCGCGACGACGGCGGGAGCGGCTTCGACCGGCGGCACCACCGGCGCATTGGCGATTTCGGTCGATGCCAGCTTGACGCTCGCCTTCTCCGTCGGCGCGAGCTTCTCGACCGGCGACAGCGGCGATGCTGCTTCAGCTACCGGTAGCGGCGGCGGAGCCATTTCGGGCAGCGGCGCGGGTTCGGCACGCGGCGGCTCGGGCTCATACGTCGCCGGGATGACTGCAGCGCCGGTAGGTGTCTCGTACGACATCGGCGGTGCATAGGCGGGTGCGGCATAGACC
>CAXTTR010000166.1:0-6846 GCA_964247215.1 uncultured Sphingomonadaceae bacterium | reverse complement strand
CGCTGCCCAGCGGATTAAAAAATTCGCACTTCAGGGCGATGGTCGCGTTCAACCCGGCGGTGACGTGGTTCAGGCGCACGAGCGGCGTGTGGCCGCCGGTTTCGAACACGGAAAAGCGGCTGTCACCAAGCCGGATCTCGTCGCCTTCGACCACGGTCCGGTCGATGCCGGCGATCTTGGCGGCTTCCGCCGCTGGTCCGGTGATCGTCGCGCCGGTGACGGCCTTGATGGCTAGATTGCCGCCGGTGTGGTCGGGGTGCCAGTGCGTGTTCCAGATATCGGTGATCGTCCAGCCGCGCGCCGCCGCCGCCGCCAGCACCGGCTCGGCGACGCCGGGATCGACGACCGCGGTCGCGCCGCCGCTGTCGTGAACGAGGTAGATATAATTGTCGGTCAACGCTGGAATTTGGACGACCTCGATCATCACCAGCTGCCCGTGTTCGGCATCGACGCCCAGGGTTCGGCGGCGGGTTTGGCGCCGCCCGCCTGCAACAGCTCGACCGAGATGCCGTCGGGCGAGCGCACGAACGCCATCCGCCCGTCGCGCGGCGGACGGTTGATCGTGACGCCGCCGTCGCTCAGCCGCTGGCAGGCGGCGTAGATGTCGTCGACGGCGTAAGCCAGATGCCCGAAGTTGCGCCCGCCGGTGTAGCCGCCTTCGCCCCAGTTGTAGGTCAGCTCGACCTGCGCGCCGTCATCGCCGGGGGCCGCAAGGAACACCAACGTATAACGTCCCGCTTCGTTCTCGATACGCCGCACCTCGCGCAACCCGAGCAGGTCGAAGAACTTCAGGCTGGTGTCGATGTCGGAGACGCGGATCATGGTGTGGAGGTATTTCATCAAGGGACCTCTATTCTGACAAGCGTCAACCAGTGAAGCCTACCGCCGCCGTCCGGTAACGCCCAGACTGGCGAGCGGATGCTGCCCGGCGCTATTATCGGCCCAGCCGGTTACTCCCGGCGACACCAGCGCCCAGCGGATGGGGCGGAACAGCGCGATGAGCGGCGGGTCGGCGAGCAGCGCCGCTTCGGCCTCGGCGAGCGCGCCCGGCTCGGCCGGTGCCCGCGCCAGCGCAGCATCAGCGGCCGGATTGCAATAGCCGCCGGGGTTCGCGCTGCAGCGAAAGCGCGTCAGCAGCAGCGCGGGGACGTTGACCGGCACCGCGGTCTCGCTCAGCGCCAGTTCGAAGTCGTCGTGGGCGACGGCGTACTCGAGCGACTTGGCGTCGAGTTCGAGTGCGGTCGTGTTGACGCCGATCGCTTGCCAATCGGCCGCCACGGCCGCGAGCACCGCGGCGTGCTCGCGGCCGACCGGCAGGCTGACGTTGAGCCTCAACGGATGCGCTGCATCATACCCCGCCGCGGCGAGCAGCGCGCGCGCCTGGGCGAGCCGCTCGGCCGGTGACAGGATCGCCCAATCGGGCAGTGCCGGGACCGGATCGCCTGCCATGCCGAGCGGCAGCACGCCGGTGACCGGCTGCAGCGCCAGCCCGAATAGCCGCGGCCCGATGCTGGCACGGTCGATCACCATCGTCAGCGCGCGCCGGACGCGCACATCGGCAAGCGGCCCATGCCGGACATTCGCGATATAGCCATAAACGCCCCATGCCGGCTCGGCTCGGAGCACCTGCGGGCCGAGCAGCCGCGCATCGGACCAGCCCGCGAGATTGCGCCCGATGACGAGGTCGGTGCGGTTATGCGCGAAGTCCGACACCGCGACGCCGGGGTCCTCGACCGGCGTGAGATCGACCTTGCCGAGCGCGACACCGGCAGCTGCATGATAAGCCGGATTGCGCTGCAGCACGAGCGGGCGATCCTTGGCTTCAGCGACGGTGAAAGCGCCAAGCCCCGGCTGAAGCAGGTCAGCGCGTCCGGCACCGCGTGGCTGGTCGCGCCGGATAGCAAGGTCGGGCAGGGCCAATGCCGCGAGCAGCTCCGCCGCCGGTGCCGCCAGCCTTACCTCGACGACGTTGGCGACTGGCGCGCCGACCCCAAGTGCGGCGACTGGCTTTCCGCCCCGGGCAATCGCCGCAGCATTCTCGATAGCGCCGAGGTAGACGTTTGCCGTGCTCGCCGGAGCGGCTGATCGACGGAAAGCGGCGACGACCTCGGCCGCTGTCAGCGCGCTGCCATCGGCCCAGTTGGTGCTGCGCAAGCGGAAGATAATGCTGCGCCCGTCGCTCGCAACGCGCCAGCTCGACGCCAGCCCGGGGACAACACGCCCGCTGCCGTCGCTCGCCGTCAACCCGGCGCGCGTCGCTCCGAGCACCAGCTGCCGCGGTAATCCAGCCGGATCGGTCAGGCTGCCGACGGCGTCGACCCGCAGGCTGGCGCTATTATGGTTGTCGCTGCTCGGAGTGCAGCTGGCGAGCGCCGCGAGCAGCAGGAATGCGGTCCGCTTCATGCGGCGATGACTAGGCGCGTGCGGCGTCCGGGCAAACCGTAAAAGCGCAAGGATGCCGGACACAATGATCGCTTGCTTGAAGCTGGCGGGCAGCACGCCTAAGCCGACCGCCATGATTGATACCGTCATCGAAGCCGTTTCGGACGTCACCAAGCTGATCGGCAACACGCCGCTGCTGCGGCTGCGCGGGCCGTCGGCGCGCACCGGTTGTGAAATCTACGGCAAGTGTGAATTCATGAACCCTGGCGGCTCGGTGAAGGACCGCGCCGCGCTGTTCATCATCCGCGATGCCGAGGAGCGCGGCGTGCTGCCGCCGGGCGGCACCATCGTCGAGGGCACCGCGGGCAACACCGGCATCGGTCTGACCGTGGTCGCGAACGCACTCGGCTACCGCACCGTCATCGTCATGCCCGACACGCAGTCGAAGGAGAAGCAGGACACCCTGCGCGCGCTTGGGGCCGAGCTCGTGCTGGTTCCCGCCGCGCCTTACAGCAGCCCGTGCCACTATGTGCATCAGTCGCGGCGCATTGCCGAGGAGACAGCGGGCGCGCTGTGGGCGAACCAGTTCGACAACACCGCCAACCGCCTTGCCCACATCAAGACGACAGCCCCCGAAATCTGGGCGCAGACCGAGGGCCGCGTCGACGGCTTCACGTGCGCCGTCGGCACCGGCGGCACGCTAGCCGGGGTCGGGCTCGGACTGAAGGCAATGAACAGTGAGATTGCCATCGCGCTGACCGATCCTGACGGCGCGGCGTTGTACGACTGGTTCGCCAGTGGCGAGCTCAAGTCGAGCGGCAGCTCGGTGTCGGAGGGTATCGGGCAGAGCCGGATTACCGCGAACCTTGAAGGGCTGACGGTCGATACGCAGTTCCGGGTGTCCGACGCGGAGGCGCTGCCGGTCATGCACGCGCTGCTGTCCGACGAGGGGCTGTGCCTCGGGCTGTCGTCGGCGGTCAATGTCGCGGGGGCCGAGCGGCTTGCCGGCTATCTCGGACCAGGGCGGACGATTGTCACAATCCTGTGCGATTCGGGGCTTAGATATCTGTCGACGCTGTACAATCCGGCGTGGTGTAAGGCGCGCGGCGTTGCGCCGCCGCCGTGGCTGGCCGGCTAGGAGCGGTTGGCTCGACAGTTGCTTTAGAATGCGGTAAACGATTGCCCAACACTACAGGGGTGCTGCGGATTTCGGGGGAATCAGCAGTCCGTAGCTGACGAAGATTAGCAGCTCCGCAATCAGTGAGGTCGATCTTGAAGCTGCCTGCTGCGAAGATCTTGGGTCCGACGGGATGCACGGCCCAGCGTGTCCGCGTCGGGGTGACTGGCCTTAGCGCGGTATTTCTCCTCGTCCTGCTCGCCGCTGCCGGCATGAGTCCCAATCGGCCGCCAGCTCAGCCGCGCGTGCCCGCGGAAACGCTATCGGTGCTGGGCGTCGCCCCGGGTGCGAAAAGTCCCTACACCCAGACTCCGGCCGCCGTTCCCGCACGGTTCTGATTCGTTTACGGAGCTCTCAGGCGCAAGCGGTATTCGGCTTCGCTGCCTGTCAAACGTCTTGCTCGAAACCACTATTCACAAAGTTATCCACAACAGTAATGTTGTGGATGGGATTATGTCCACGTGTGAACAGAGGCTTATAAACTGTTGAGAATTAACAAGTTTCTAGAATAGTGCGACATTCGACCACGATTACCCATTGATTACCCACGAAATCCCATGCTACCGCTTGTTCACAGTGAGAGCGGGGACGTTCTACCCTTAGTTCGATGACGCGCTAACCAGCCGGTTTTCGCGATCGGCGAAGGTTTGCTTCCCGCCTGACGAGTGCGCGGGGTGGCTTGATCAACGTGACGGCGGATTATTTTCACGGTTATGCGCTGAACGCGATCGACGCGAAAAGCCGCCTATCGATTCCCGCCAATTTCCGTGATGTCATCCTCGCCCGCTCGGAAAGCCGCGCCGTCGTGCTCGCGGTCAGCGAACACTCGCCGTGCCTTGTCGGCTATGACAGCCGCCGTTCGGCTAAACTTCAGGCCGAGCTCGAGTCGCGCTTCGCCGGGGATTATTCGCCCGCGCGAGACGCTCAGGCGCGGCTTGCTTTCGGTGCCTCGGAGCACCTCGGCATGGAGGACACCGGGCGCATCATCCTGTCGCCGACGCTCAAGGACATGGGCGAGCTCGACCGCCACGCCTTTTTCCTCGGCGCGGGCGATTACTTCGAAATCTGGAACCCGCAGCTGCTGCTCGAAAGCCCGGGGCTAGACCCTCGGCTGGCGCGCATCGTCCGCCGTCAGCTCGACGGCAAGGCAGCGTCGTGACCGCGGCGCACATCCCCGTGCTGCTGCCCGAGACGATCGCCGCGCTGGCGCTGTCGGACAGCGACACCTACGTCGACGGCACCTTAGGCGCGGGCGGCTACACGACGGCAGCGCTCGATGCCGGCATCGCGCACGCTTATGCGATTGACCGCGACCCGCGCGCGCTGGCGAGCGGCGCCGGTCTCGTCGCGCGCTACCCCGGCCGCCTGACGCTAATCGACGGGCGATTTTCGCAGATGGACCAGCTGCTCGCCGACCGCGGCGTCAGCGGGGTCGATGCGATCGCGCTCGATATCGGCGTCTCGTCGATGCAGCTCGACGAAGCCGATTACGGCTTCTCGTTCAGGCTTGACGGGCCGCTCGACATGCGGATGAGCGGCAGCGGTCCGACCGCCGCCGACTTCCTCAACACCGCCGACGAAGCCGCCATCGCGGACGTCGTCTTCGAGCTCGGCGAGGAGCCGAAAGCGCGGCGGATCGCGCGCGCCATCGTCCAGGACCGGCCGTTCGAACGCACCTCGCAGCTGGCGGCGCTGGTGCGCAGCGTCTGCGGCATCTCGAAAACCGGCAAGGACCCGGCAACCCGGACGTTCCAGGCGCTGCGCATCTACATCAACGACGAACTGGGTGAGCTCGACGCCGGCCTGCGCGCTGCCGAGCGCCTGCTGCGCCCCGGCGGACGGCTCGCGGTAGTCAGCTTCCACAGCCTCGAAGACCGCGCGGTCAAATCGTTCCTGCGCGCGCGTTCGGGCAGCGAGCCCGCCGGCTCGCGCCATCTGCCGCTCAGCACCGGCGCTCCCTCACCGACCTTCGACAAGCCTGCCAAGCCGGTCCGCCCCGCCGAGGCGGAGCTTGCCGCCAACCCACGCGCACGTTCGGCGACGTTGCGCGCCGCCACCCGCACCACCGCACCTGCCTGGAGAGAATCGTGAAAACCAGTTTCGGATCGGCCGCGCTTGTCAGTCTGGCGCTCGGCTCGGCGATGGCGTTCTACGCGGTGTCGCTGCATGTCGCCGCCGAGCGCGCCGGGATCGACAAGGTCCGTGCGCAGATCGTCGCCGACAGCCACGACATCCGCATGCTGCAGGCCGAGCTGCGGACCCGCGCGCGGCTGCCCGAGCTGCAGCGCTGGAACGAGCAGGTGCCGGCGCTCGCGCCGCCGAAGCCGAACCAGTTTATCGACAGCCCGCTGGTGCTGGCGAGCTACACGCCGCCGTCGGGTGCGAAGGCTCCGGCAGTCCAGTTCGCGGCCGCGCACCCGGCACCGAAGGCTGACTCACCGATGCAGCAGGTCGCGTATAGGGAGCCGTCGGTTGCCGGCGGTCAGGCCGTACCAGCGGCAAAGCTTGTGGTACCAGCGTATAAGAAGGCGGTTGCTGCCGCATTGATGAGCGCACCGGTGACGAGCACATCGGTGACAGGTGTTGCGAAGGTGGTCTCGGCAACGGCAACGGCAACGGCGACCGCGCCTCGCAAGCCCAAGCCCATCGTCGTCGCCTCTGCGGAACCTGTGCCGTCATCCAGCATCGGCCTCGACGCAACGCTCGGCGGGCAGCTCGCGGCCGCAGCGGCGCAGGAGCATGCGACGCGCGTGAGCTACACGCTGCGGTGACAGCAGCCGCCCCCGCCAGCTTTGCGCGCCGGACGCCCGCGCCGCCGCTCGCCGGACAACGGCAGGCGGCGTTGGCGCGGGCGCGGCAGCGGCTGATGATTGGCATGTTGATGTTCATTGCGGGCATCGGGCTGATCGGGCTGCGGCTCGCCGATCTCGTCATCCTTCACGAGCGGCCCGCGACCGCGCCGGCGGTGTTCAGCGCGCTGACGCCGCTGCGCGCCGACATCTACGACCGCAATCGCGTCGAGCTGGCGCGCACCTTCGATGCCTATGCGATCGCGGTCGCGCCGCGCCACCTGGTCGGCGAGCCGCACGCGCTGGCGCAATCACTGGCGGCGATCCTGCCGGACAAGACGCCCGAGCAGCTCTACGCCGAACTCGTCCACCCGGGCGCATTCCGCTATCTCGACCGGCGCGTGCTGCCGGCGCAGGCGAAGCGCATCAACGATCTCGGCGAGCCCGCGATCACGCTCGAACGCGAACCCGAGCGGCTGTACCCCAATCTCGACCTCG
>CAXTTR010000165.1:0-6859 GCA_964247215.1 uncultured Sphingomonadaceae bacterium | reverse complement strand
GGGCTACTACACCGCGAACCTGATTATCATGGACGAAAGCCGCGACCGCGCGGAGCTGGCGGCGCTCGATATGGAAAAGGCGATCAACGCCCTCGGCTTCGTCGCGCGTATCGAAACGATCAACACGCTCGATGCCTATATCGGCTCGCTGCCGGGGCATGGGGTCGAGAATATCCGGCGTCCGCTAATCAACACGATGAACCTCGCCGATCTGATGCCGACATCGACGATCTGGACCGGCAAGGATGAAGCGCCGTGCCCGATGTATCCGCCGGGCTCGCCGCCGCTGCTCTACGGCGTGACGCAAGGCGCGACGCCGTTCCGGCTCAACCTGCATGTCCGTGACCTCGGGCATAGCTTGATCTTCGGACCGACGGGAACGGGAAAGTCGACCCTGCTCGGAACTTTAGCCGCTCAAATGCGGCGCTACCCGGGAATGTCGGTGTTCGCGTTCGATAAGGGGCTCTCGCTCTATCCGTTGACCAAAGCCGTCGGCGGCTCGCACTTCCGTATTGCGGCTGATGACGAACAGCTTTCGTTCTGCCCGCTGCAGTTCCTCGAGACGCGCGGGGACCGGGCGTGGGCGATGGAATGGGTTGATGCCATTCTGGGACTGAACGGCGTCCAGTCGACGCCAGCGCAGCGCAACGAGATTGGCAGCGCTATCATGAACCTGCACGAAAGCCGGTCGCGGACGCTCTCAGAGTTCTCGGTCACGATCCAGGACACGGCCATTCGCGACGCGGTGCGCCAATACACGGTCGACGGCGCGATGGGACATCTGCTCGATAGCGAAAATGACGGGCTCGCGCTGAGCGACTTCACGGTTTTCGAGATCGAGGACTTGCTCGGTCTCGGCGAAAAATACGCGCTGCCGGTGCTGCTGTACCTGTTCCGGCGCATTGAAAACGCGCTCAAGGGTCAGCCTGCAGCGATCATCCTCGATGAGGCGTGGATCATGCTCGGGCATGATGTCTTCCGCGAGAAAATCCGCGAGTGGCTGAAAACGCTCCGCAAGGCGAACTGCATGGTCATCATGGCAACGCAGTCGCTGTCGGACGCCGCGAACTCGGGCATTCTCGATGTGATGGTCGAGTCAACGGCGACGAAAATCTTCCTGCCGAACGTCTATGCCCGCGATGAAGATACCGCGCTGCTGTACCGGCGCATGGGGCTCAATCAACGCCAGATCGAGATACTGGCGAGCGCTATCCCCAAGCGAGAATATTATTACGTCTCGGAGAACGGTCGCCGGCTGTTCGACCTCGCGCTCGGCCCGGTGGCGCTGTCGTTTGTCGGGGCCACCGATAAGGACTCGCTGGCAACGATCAAGGCGCTCGAAGCGCGCTTCGGACCGTCATGGGTCGATCACTGGCTGCGAACGCGCGGTGTCCACGCTGACTATGGGATGGCAGCATGAGTATCTTCACCAAAAAGCGGGACGACGCGACCGTCTCGAAAATTTTAGCCGCTGAAAATCCGTACCTATCAGCGCGGCGTCGGTGGAACGATTATACCGGCGGCGTCGCCGCGTCGCGGCGGCTGTGGCAGCTCGTGGCGCTGCTATCGCTGCTGATGGCGCTGGTTGCCGTCGTCGGCGCGCTGTCGATCGGCGCGCAATCGAAGTTCGTGCCGTATGTGGTCCAAGTCGACAAGCTCGGGCAAGCTGTGGTGTCGGCTCCAGCGGAGCGCGCGGCTCCGGCTGATCCGCGCGTCATCAAGGCCCAGGTTGCCGACTTCATCGCTTCGGCGCGGCTGGTTACGCCTGATATCCAGCTCCAGCGGCAAGCGATCTTCCGGGTATTCGCGATGGTGGCGAACGGCGACGCTGCCTACTCGAAGCTCAATACCTTCTACCGTGCGCCGGAAACCAACCCTTCGGAGCGCATGGGCCTCGAAATCGTGTCGACCGAAATTACCTCGGTCATCCCGCAAACGCCGACGAGCTGGCAGGTCGACTGGACCGAACAGGTTTACGAGCGGAGCGGGGAACCCAAAGGCCCGTCGTCGCGCTGGCGAGCGATCGTGACGCTGCGCGTCGCGGAGCCGACGGCTGACACGTCGGAAGCCCAGCTGCGGATGAACCCGCTCGGCATCTACGTCACCGATTATTCTTGGTCCAAGCTGGCGTGAAGGAAGTTTCCATGAACCGGACAATGATGCTTGCTGTCCTCGCCAGCCTTGGGGCCGGTGCGATCTGCCCGGTGTCGGCTGCTGCCGTCGCCAAGCCTGATGCTTTCTACTCGCGCGACAACCCGTCGCTGTCGGCGACGGAGCGCCGGGGCGTGTCGATCAGCAACCGCTTTCTCGATGACAGCGCCAACGCTATACAGCCGTCGCCTGCGGGGGGCGGGGCGGTCAGTTTTGTGTTCGGGGCAACGGCTCCGTCGATCGTTTGCGCCGTCCTCCAAATCTGCGATGTCGAGCTGCAGGCAGGCGAACAGGTCAACAGCGTCAACCTCGGCGACACGGCGCGCTGGCTGGTCGAACCGGCGGTGTCGGGGTCGGGCGCAACCGAAACCCAACACCTGATTATCAAGCCGCTCGATGTCGGGATTGAAACCAATCTCGTCGTGACGACCGATCGGCGGACCTACCATATGCGGCTGCGGTCGCATCGCAGCGCCTTCATGGCGCGGGTCGTGTTCACCTACCCGGAAGACGCTGCAGCCAAGTGGAAGGCGGTCGCGCGGCGGAGCGAAGTGGTGCGCTCGACGGCGACGCTGCCGGGCACGGGTGAATACCTCAACACGCTGGCGTTCAACTACTCGATCACCGGCAAGGCGGCGTGGAAACCGGTGCGGGTGTTTAACGACGGGGTGAAGACGATCATCGAAATGCCGCGCACCATGCAGCAAACCGAAGCTCCCTCGCTTCTGGTCGTGCGGAAGGACGGCAACCCCAAAAAAGATAAGGATGACGTTCTGGTCAACTACCGCGTCCAGGGCGACCGCTACATCGTCGATCAAGTCTTCGACAAAGCAATCCTGATTGCCGGTGTCGGCAAGCGCCAGGATCGCGTCGTCATCGTGCGGGAGTAGGGGCCGTGCGTCGCTCACTCGTGCTGCTCGCGGCCTCGGCGTCGCTGATGACTGGCTGTGTCGGCCTGCGATCGTCAACTCCGATCGCCGTCAACATTCCTGCGCCAAGTCTCGATGCCGTTCGGACCGACACCGTTCGGACAATGGTCGCGCTCTATCCGCCGGCGGCTTCGCGGCTGTACATCGTCGCTCCCGATGACGGCTTTGGCACGGCGCTAACCGCCGATCTGCGGCGCGCCGGATATGCGCTGGTCGAGGGTGCCGATGGCGCTGATGCCGCGCCCGGCTATAACCTGCGCTACGGGCTCGCGCGGCTCGATGACAATATGATTGCCGTCACCCTGCACGTCGGCACGACGACGCTCGGGCGGGTCTATGCGGTCGAGGGCGCGAACACGACGCCCGCTAGCGCGTGGTCGGTCGATCTCTCCCATGCCTCGGCCGACTTCCGGGAACGAGTCGAGCTGCTGGCAAGCTCGCCGCGGGATTCGGCATCGGAGTCGCCTGCAACGTCTGTTGCCGTTACCGATGCGGGCTCGCCTGCATGGGCAGCGCGGCTTCGCGCTGGTCCTGCGCCGCGCGCGGCGGAGACCGCTGCTCCGGTCGAGCAACTGGCGGTTCCGGCGGCGTCACCTGCAGCCGACAAGCCGCCGCTGCCGCCGCGCGTGACGGGCCGACGTTCGATGACGCCAGTGCCGGTCATTGTCGTGCCGCTCGCGGTCGCCAAGCCCGCGCCGGGGCCGTGGCGCGTCCAGCTCGGTGCGTATGATACCGACGGCTACGCCAAGGCTCGCGCGCGCGATCTGCTGCACCGCCATGCGGCAGTGCTGGCGAGCGCGTCGCCGTTCTTCGTCCGCGTCGGGTCGCAGCTCCCGCGCACGGTCGTCCAGGTTGGACCCTATGCGACGCGCGCCGATGCGATTTCCGTTTGTCTCGGTCTGCGCGCGACGCGCGCCGACTGCATCGTTGCGAGAGGGTAGGGGCGATGGCCGATACTGCCGAGCTGACACTTGAAGGCGATATGGCTCCAACAGCGTCGCCGGGGGGCCGCCGGCGCTTCGCTGGCGTTCGTCGCGTCAACAATCTGCCGATCTGGATTCTCGGGGCCGTCGTGCTCGCGTTCGCGCTGGTCGCTTTGACGATCACGATCCAACGGGCGAATCGCACCACGAACACAGTCCCTGAGGAAAAGCCTCAGAACAAGCAACAGGATGCGTCGCGCGCGACCAACGCCATTCTCGGGACACCGACGAATATCGCCATTGCTCCCGATAAGACACCGCCGAAGACGCTAGCCGTCGCCGGTCGGCCGCTTGGTGATCCGATGACGCCGGGTGCGCCAGGCGCACCCGCTATGACGGCGAATGGCGTTCCGATCGTGACGCCGGGCGGTGCCGATATGCCACCGCCGCCGCCTCCGGGCGGCGGCATCAACAATACCGGTGTTGCGCAGCCGGTGCCGCTGTCACCCGCGCAGGAAGCCCGCGCCAAGCGGCTGCAGGCGCGCTATGCGATGCTGGAAGCCGCCATTAACTCGCCGACGGCAGTTCGGTCAGCGTCGGCCCGTAGCCCCGGTTCTGCCCCGCCGGCGTCGGCGGCTCCGGCAACGTCGCTCGACGGGTTGCGGGCGCAGCTCGCGTCGGCGCGGGAGCAAGGCGACACGACAGCGGGCAACGCGCTTGGGCAGCTCGATGCCTTCCAGCGGGCCGCAGCACCCGCTGGCGGCGCGCCTGCGCCCGGCAGCGGGGATAACGGCGGTGCCGGGCTTAACGGCACCCGCAACAGCTACAGCGAGTTCAGCGGGCGGCAAGGCGAAGACCGCTGGCGGGCAACGTCGGCCATTCAAGCGCCGCGAAGCCCGTATGAGCTGCGCGCCGGGTTCGTGATCCCGGCGACGCTGATTTCGGGGGTCAACTCCGATCTGCCGGGCACCATCATCGGTCAAGTGTCGCAAAACGTCTGGGACACGCCGACTGGCCGTCATTTGCTCCTGCCGCAAGGCTCGCGGCTCGTTGGAAGCTATTCGGCGAACGTCGCTTTCGGTCAAAACCGGGTCTTGATTGCGTGGCAGCGTATCATCTTCCCCGACGGCAAGGCGCTTGATCTCGGCAGTATGCCGGGTGCTGACGCTGCGGGGTACGCCGGGTTCAAAGATAAGTCGGACTCGCATTTCCTGCGAGTGATCACCCAGGCGCTGTTGCTGTCGGCAGTGACCGCCGGTGCCACGATCAGTCAGCCGCAAGGCAACTTCAACTCGAACGGTCGTCAATCGGCCAGCTCGGCGCTCAGCGAAGCTTTGGGTCAGCAGCTGGGGCAGGTCACGTCACAGCTTATCGGCCGCAACTTGACCGTCTCACCGACACTGGTAATTCGCCCCGGTTTTCGTTTTAATGTCGTGGTCGTGAAGGACCTTACCTTTTCTAAGCCGTACCAGTCATTCGACTATTAACCGCCAGAAAGGACGCCAAAATGAAGCAATCCCAACTCAAGATTTTATCCGCTAAAATCGCGCTGGCCGTTGTGCTCGCGACGACGACGGCTCCGCCAGCCTCGGCGCAGTTCGGCGGCATCGTTTATGATCCGAGCAATTGGGTCCAGAATGCCCAAACGGCGCTGACGCAAGTCAAGTCTCTGGCGCAGCAGATTCAGCAGTACCAACTGCAAATTCAGCAATACCAGAACATGGTGAAGAACACGGTCGCGCCTGCGGCCTATATCTGGGACCAGGCGCAAAGCGCCGTGAGCGGTCTTCGAGGCTCGGTTGACCAGCTCCAGGCTCTCAAGAACCAGACTGGCGGCCTGAACAACCTGCTTAGCCAGTTCCAGAATACGGCATACTACAAGTCTTCGCCGTGCTTCACGGCATCGGGCTGCACGCCAGCGCAGCGCACGGCCTTACAGGCCCAGATTGACGCCAAGCACGCTACCGCTATGGCGGCAAACACTGCCGTCTTAACCGGCCTTGATGCCCAGCAAGCTACACTTGCGACGAACGCAGCGCGTCTCGAAGCTATTCAATCTAACGCTCAAACGGCCGATGGTCAGCTTGCCGCTTTGGGTTTTGCAAACCAGTTGGCGTCCAGCTCCGCTAATCAGTTGATACAAATCCAAGGACTGCTGATGGCCCAACAAGCTGCAGCTACAGCCCAGGCAAATGCGAAAGCGGATCAGGATGCGTTGCTGGCTGCGGGCTCTAGCGCATTTCGCAGTGGCACTTTTACACACTCAACGAGCGGAACCTACTCGTGGACGCCAGCGGGTCATTGATCGGACGAATAAAATGAAATCAGCTTTGTTGTATTTGTCGTCGTTATGCTTGCTCGGTGCTACCGCTGCTTGCGGTTCATCTGACCCGGCCAAACAACCGAATGCCAGCGGAGTTACGCCGGAACAAGAAGCTAGTGCTACTGCTGCATTCCGGTCCGGCCACTTCCAAAAATCTAAACCCGGAAAATACGAGTTTGAGCCGGTAAAGCAGAAGCCCAGCCCTGACAGCAAATAGGATCGGAGTTGTCCATGCGTTGCTATCGAGCCTCAAGCATCGCTCTAGCTTTGCTGACAACCTTCACGTCGGCTCCTGCTTGGGCTCAGAGCAATGGCGGGGGAATGCTCGATGATATTACGAACCGCTTTCACTCGGCTGCCTCGGGGTGGGCCTCAATCCTAACCGGATATGCTACCAACCTCTTCATAGCCTTAGCCGTTATCTCAATGGTTTTTACCTTCGGGATTATGGCAGTCAGACGGGCCGATCTCGGGGAATTTTTTGCCGAGTTCATTCGCTACCTGCTGTTTACAGGCTTTTTGCTTTGGCTGTT
>CAXTTR010000164.1:0-6872 GCA_964247215.1 uncultured Sphingomonadaceae bacterium | reverse complement strand
ATGACGGTGAAGAACACCATGATCAGCCCATGCGCGGTGATGAAGACGTTCCACAGATGGTACGACGCATCGAGGTTTCCGTGGGTGAACCACGTCAGATACTGGATGCCCGGATGCGCCAGTTCGGCCCGCATCACACCCGAGATTGCGCCGCCGACAATGCCCGCGAAGATCGCAAAAATCAGGTACAGCGTGCCGATATCCTTGTGATTGGTCGAGAACAGCCAGCGCTGGGCAAAACTCAGCTGCGGGTGATCGTGCGCATCATGCGCATGGTCGAGCACGTTGGTGTCGACGAAGGCACTGGCGATCGGCGGGGCCATGGAAGAGTCCTCGTGTCCGTCTGAATACTAGATCTTGGTGGCGGCGCCGTGCGACTTGCCGGCATTAAGTGGCGTCGCGGTCGGCGGCGTTGCGTTAATCGCCGGTGCGACACCGGCGGGAGCAACCGCGGGCGACGGCGGCGCGACCGGCGCGGGCGCAGCGGCCGGTGCCGAGCCGCTATCGACGGCTGCGGCGGTGGCAAGCACGACCGGCTTCGGCGTGATACCCGCGTCCTTCTGCTTCGCAGCGACCCACTGTGCGAACCGCGCCTTCGAGACGACCTCTACCGCGATCGGCATAAACGCGTGCTTGGTCCCACACAGCTGGAAGCACTGACCATAATAAACGCCGGGGCGGTCGACACGGAACCATGTCTCGTTGATGCGGCCGGGCACGGCATCCATCTGCACCCAGAAGCTCGGCATCGACCAAGCGTGGATGACATCGGCGGCGGTGGTCAGCACGCGCACCGTCGAGCCGGCCGGCACGACGACGCGGTTGTCGACGCCGAGCTGCAGCGGGTCACCATGCGCCTTGGCCTCGGCGTCCTTGAGCATGATCGAATCGAAGCTGAAGCCGCCCTGGTCGGGGTATTCATACTCCCAATACCACTGATGCCCGGTCGCCTTGATTGTCAGGTCAGCCTTGGGCGGAGTGTACTGGTTCGCCAGCAGGCGGAACGACGGCACCGCGATCCACACAAGGATCAGCACCGGCACGACCGTCCAGGTAACCTCGACCAGCGTGTTGTGCGACGTCCGCGACGCGACAGGATTAGCCGAGCGGCGGAAGCGGAACAGCGTATAGCCAAGTAGCACCAATACGAAAATGCATACCCCGACCATCAGCGGATCGAGAATACCCGTCGTCATGTGCCGCGCCTCACGCGCGATCGGCGTCATCGCCTCCTGCAGATTCCACGCGTAACCGCCAGTCGGCTGACCGATGCCGGCGGTCGGCATGATCGTCGGCAGCGCCGGGGCTGCGGTCGCTGCCAGCTCGACGGTCTTGACCGGCACGACAGGAGCGGCGGCAACGGTACTCGCACCAGCATTGGCCGTACCCTGAGCCCATGCCACGACCGGCAGCACCGCCGCCGTCATCGCCATCAGCCAGTTTCGAACGTGATGCATCGGTGCCCTCGGAAAGCTTGCGGGGTACATAGCCCCCGGGGTGGGGAGCGACAAGCGGCAAGGGTGCCGCACTGCGGTATTGTTGGGGGTGAGCAGGTCGCCGCCGGGCTGCCCTGTGAATACACGCTTGCTACCCCAGCGCAAGCTGGGCCAACTCCGATCGGGGACGTGATCTGCCCGGACATGAGCCCCAGCTTGCGCCGGGGCAACAGGTAATATTGAGGCTGCAACGCTCTACCTATTCTGCTCCCCGCTTCAGGTCAAACCCCTACCCGTTCAAATCTGCAAACACCGCCGCCGTCTTCGCCCGCCGCGCCGTCATCGCCGCTGCCATATCGTCGCCCTGCAGCATCGCCGCGTTCCACACCGCGACATACTCGAGCCCCGCCTCGATCGTCGCATCGCGGCCGTGGTTGAGCACCTGCTTGATCCCGGCAATCGCCAGCGGCGACTTCGCGGCGATCTCGACCGCCAGCGCCTGCGCGGTGGCGAGCGCCGCGTCATGATCCGCCTCGACGCGATTGAGAAAGCCGTAGCGCGCCGCCTCGGCAGCGGCGAATTTGCGCCCGGTGTAGGCGAGCTCGCGCACCAGGCCTTGCGGCAGCAGGTGCGGGATGCGCTGCAGCGTGCCGACATCAGCGACGATGGCGATGTTGATCTCCTGCACGGTGAAGTAGCAATCGGCGCTGCCGACGCGCAGGTCGCAGGCGGTGACGAGGTCGACTCCGGCTCCGATGCAGCCGCCCTGCACCGCCGCGATCACCGGCACGCGGCAGCGGTCGACGACATTGAACGTCTCCTGCAGGTGCTTGACGTGACGCCGAAAAGCTTCGCGCGCCCGGCCAGCGTCGCCAGTGTGGCCGCCGAGCGATGTGCCCGCCCAGTTAAGATCAATACCGGCGCTGAAGTGCTTGCCGGTCGAGGCGATCACCACCGCCCGCACGCTCGGATCGGCGTCGATCGCGGCGAAGGCTTGCGGCAGCTCGTCCCAGAACGCTTTGGTCATGGTGTTGAACGCGTCGCCGCGGGTCAGTGTCACCGTCGCGACATGGTCGGCGATCTCCAGCCGCAAAGTCTGCAATTCCATGAGGGGGCTCCCTGCGCTATGCTCCCACGCATGACCAAGTTCACCGTCAACGGCAACCCCGTCCATTACCTGCTGCCGCCGGCGACGCCGCTGTTGTGGGCGCTGCGCGATGCGTCGAACCTCACCGGAACCAAATACGGCTGCGGTATCGGGCTGTGCGGGGCCTGCACGGTGCACGTCGACGGCGTCGCGCAGCGCTCGTGCCAAGTTGCGATTGGCGACATCGAGGGCAGCTTCGTGACAACGATCGAGGGGCTATCTTCCGACCGCAGCCACGTCGTCCAGGCAGCGTGGATCGCCGAGCAGGTACCGCAATGTGGTTACTGCCAGTCGGGCATGATCATGGCGGTCGCAGCGCTGTTCAAGACCAACCCGCAGCCAAGCGACGCCGACATCGACGGCGCAATCACCAATATTTGCCGTTGCGGGACTTACCCGCGGATCAGGAAGGCAATCCACCGCGCGGCGGGCGGCTCGGTCGAGAGCGGGGTCGCCGGACCGGGAACGACACCGAGCGAAGCGGCACGCCGCGCACCGTCGATGGTAGCCGAGCCGAAGGTGGTGACTTAGGGCCACTCTGCTTGCTGCTTCCTTCCCCAGTTCCGGGGAAGGAAGCAGCAAAAAGGGCGAAGAGCAGTAAGTAGTCGCTGCTACTCCGCCGCTTGCTTCGCCCCCCAACCGATTACCGCTTTCGTCTCTAAAAACTCGGCAAACGCCGCGTCACCCCACTCGCGCCCATTGCCCGACTGCTTATAGCCGCCGAACGGGGCCATCAGGTCGCCGCCCTTGCCATTGACGAACACCTGCCCCGCGCGCAGTTTGCGGGCGACGGCGTGCGCGTGTTCGAGCTCGCCGTCGACGTAGGCGGCCAGCCCATAGACGGTGTCGTTGGCGATCTCGACCGCCTGCTCCTCGCCGTCGTAGGCCAGCATCGTCAGCACGGGGCCAAAGATTTCCTCGCGCGCGATCGTCATATCGTTAGTGACATCGGCGAATACCGTCGGTTTGACGTAATAGCCGGTCTCGAGCCCCTCAGGCTTGCCAGGGCCGCCGGCGACCAGCGTCGCGCCCTCGTCGATGCCCTTCTGAATCAGCGACTGGATCTTGCTCCACTGCGTCTCGCTGACCACAGGGCCGATCTTGGCATTACCGTCAGGCGCGCCGACGGTGACGCTCTCGGCCGCCGCCTTGGCGATGACCTTCGCCTCCGCCATCTTCGCGGCGGGCACGAGCATCCGCGACGGCGCGTTGCACGACTGGCCCGAGTTGGTCATCATCTGCGTGACACCGCGGGTCACCGACGTTTCGAGATCGGCGTCGTTCAGCAGGATGTTTGGCGACTTGCCGCCAAGCTCCTGCGCGACGCGCTTGACCGTCGGCGCGGCCGCCTGCGCCACCGCGATGCCGGCGCGGGTCGAACCAGTGAAGCTGACCATGTCGACGTCGGGATGTGCCGCTAGCACCGCGCCGACGCCGGGCCCGTCACCGTTGACGAGGTTGAACACGCCCGCCGGGACGCCAGCGGCGTGCATCACCTCGGCCCACAGCTGGCCCGAGAACGGCGCGATCTCGCTGGGTTTGAGCACCATCGTGCAGCCGACCGCAAGCGCCGGCACGACTTTGCAGGCGATCTGATTAATCGGCCAGTTCCACGGCGTAATGAAAGCGCAAACGCCGATCGGCTCCTTCGCCAGCAGCGTCGTGCCGCGCAACTCCTCGAAACTGTAGTTCTTGAGCACCTCGATGCCGGTCATTAGATGCCCGACGCCGATCGCCGCCTGCGCCTGCATCGCCAGCCAGCCAGGCGCACCCATCTCCTCGGTGATCGCCGCGGCGATGTCGTTGTAGCGCTTCTTATATTCGGCGACGATGTTTTCGAGCAGCTCGATGCGGTCGGCGCGACTGGTCTGCGAGAAGCTGGGGAACGCGCGTTTGGCGGCGGCAACCGCCTTGTCGACATCGGCGGCGGCACCCAGGCTGATGCGCCCGGCAACTGCTTCGGTGGCGGGGTTGATGACGTCGAGCAGCTTGGGGGCGGCTGGGTCGACCCATGCGCCGTCGATGTAAAATTTGGTGTAGTCGCGCATGCCCAAGGGTCCTTGCTTGCTAGCTCTCGCCCGCTTGCGGGAGAGGGTTGGGTGAGAGTCTTTCTGCTGCTTCTTACTTGCCTTCGCGCACGTTGGAAAACAAGTAAGACCCTCTACCCAGCCCTCTCCCGTAAGGACGAGAGAGGGCTACAGACTAACTCAGCATATCCCGCACAAAATTAGCCAGCCCCAACTGCCGTTTCCGCCGCAGGCGTTCAGCAGCCAATATCGCGCGAATCTCGCTGAGGCACATATCCGGGTCATCGTTGACGAGGATGTAATTATATTCGCCCCAGTGGCTGATCTCGTCCTTGGCGCGGCGCATGCGTTCGGCAATGACGGCATCGGGGTCGGTGCCGCGACCCCGGAGGCGGCGTTCGAGCTCGGCCATTGTCGGCGGCAGGATGAACACTCGCACGAGGTCGCTCGCCGCGTCGGTCTGCTGGAGCTGCTGCGTGCCCTGCCAATCGATGTCGAACAGTACGTCTTGGCCCGCATGCAACGTCGCCTCGACCAAGGCGCGCGGCGTGCCATAACGGTTGCCGAACACCGTCGCCCATTCGAGCAGCTCGTCCGCGGCCAGCATGCGGTCGAACTCGGCGTTGCTGACGAAGTGATAATCGTGGCCGTGAACCTCGCCCGCCCGCGGCGGGCGGGTGGTCGCCGACACCGACATGACAATGTTGCGGTCGGTCTCAAGCAGCCGTCGCGACATCGTCGTCTTGCCTGCACCGGATGGGCTCGACAGCACGAACATCAAGCCGCGACGAGCAGGAGCAGCAGCGCGGCCAAACTGGGTCATGGAGGTGTGTAGCGCGCGGGAAGGCGCACGTCACTTGTTAGAAACTACTCCGCGTCCGGTCCGATCATAGCTTCCGGTCGCACCACCGCGCGGAATCGCGGTTCGTCGATCAGCCCAAGCGCCAGCCCCGCTTCAAGCAGCGACGTGCCATTCACATGCGCGTGCTTCGCGATCTTCGCCGCCGCGTCATAGCCGATCTCGGGTGCCAGCGCCGTCACCAGCATAAGCGAGCGCTCGACCAAATCGGCGATACGCGCGCGGTCGGGTTCCATGCCGATCACGCAGCGGTCGGCGAAGCTGCGGCTGGCGTCGGCGATCAGCCGGATCGATTGCAGCACGTTGTAGGCGATCACCGGCTTGAACACGTTGAGCTCAAGGTGGCCCTGCGCACCGCCGATCGTCACCGTGACGTGGTTGCCCATCACCTGCGCCGCGACCATCGTCAGCGCCTCCGCCTGCGTGGGGTTGACTTTACCCGGCATGATCGAGCTGCCCGGCTCATTCTCGGGCAAGTGCAGTTCGCCAAGTCCCGAGCGTGGTCCTGAGCCGAGCAGCCGCAGGTCGTTGGCGATTTTGGTCAGCGATACCGCGAGGACGTTGAGCGCGCCCGACAGCTCAACCATCGTGTCATGGCTCGCCAGCGCTTCGAATTTATTAGGCGCGGTGACGAACGGCAGCCCGGTCAGGACACTGAGTTCAGCTGCGATCGCCGTATCGAATCCGGTAGGCGCGTTCAGCCCGGTGCCCACTGCGGTACCGCCCTGCGCCAGCCGGTGCAGCCGCGGCAGCACGCCCTGCACCCGCGCGATGCCGTCGGCGATCTGCGTTACATAGCCCGAAAGCTCCTGGCCGAGCGTCAGCGGCGTCGCGTCCTGCAGGTGGGTCCGCCCGATCTTGATGATGTCGGCCCACGCATGCGCTTTCGCGTCGAGCGCACCGTGCAGATGTAGCAGCGCCGGCAGCAGCCGGTCGTGGACCTCGCGCGCCGCGGCGACGTGCATCGCGGTCGGGAAGGTGTCGTTCGACGAGGCGCTGGCGTTGACGTGATCGTTCGGGTGCACCGGCGACTTGCCGCCGCGAGCGCTGCCCAGCAGTTCGTTGGCGCGCCCGGCGATGACCTCGTTGGCATTCATGTTGGTCTGCGTGCCCGAGCCGGTCTGCCAGACGACCAGCGGAAACTGATCGTCGAACGCGCCCGCCGCGACCTCGCCCGCCGCCTGCTCGATGACGGTCGCAAGCTTCGCGTCGAGTTTGCCGAGCTTGACGTTGACGCGGGCGGCGGCCTGCTTGACCAGCCCGAGCGCGTGCACCAGCGGCAGCGGCATGCGCTCGCCGCCGATCGGGAAATTACCGATCGAGCGCTGGGTTTGAGCGCCCCAGTAAGCGGTGGCCGCGACTTCGATGGGGCCGAAGCTGTCGGATTCGGTGCGGGTGGTCAT
>CAXTTR010000163.1:0-6881 GCA_964247215.1 uncultured Sphingomonadaceae bacterium | reverse complement strand
CCGCCTCGGCGAGCACATGCGCATAATCGTGCCGCGCCAGTTCGAGCGCGTCGGCGGTGTCCTTCGCAGTGACCAGCGCCAGCGCCGCGTCGCGCTCGATCGGGCGCAGCAGGTCAACGACGATGCCATCGAGGCGCGCCGCTAGCGCCGCCTTCGCCAGCCCCGGACCGATACTCGCCGCGACATCGGCCCCGGTGGTGCCGCGCGCGACATCGCGCACAGAACCATCGGGCAGCGTCAGGCGGATCATCTCGGACATGACGCGGCTTTAATCGAAGCGGCGCGCGCTGGGAAGTCGGCACGGCGTTGTTATGGTACACGGCGGCATGGAAGCTGCACTCTCCTTCGTCACCGGTGCTAATGGCGTCAGCTTGGCATACCGGTACCGTCCCGGCTGCACCCCGACGGTTATCTTCCTGCCCGGCTACATGTCCGATATGCGCGGTAGCAAGGCGTTGGCGCTCGACGCATGGGCGGTAGCACGTGGCCAGTCGTACCTGCGGCTGGATTACTCCGGTTGCGGCGCGAGCGGTGGCGACTTTGCCGACGGCAGCATCTCGCGCTGGAGCGCCGATGTCGCGGCGGTGCTCGACCATCTCGGCCTCACGCGCCCGCTGCTCGTCGGCAGCTCGATGGGCGGCTGGATCGCGTTACGGCTGGCGCTGATGCGGCCGGTCGTAGCGTTAATTGGGATAGCGGCTGCACCGGACTTTACCGATTGGGGGCTGCTGCTAACCGAGGCGGACCGCGGGCTGCTGGCAGAGCAGGGCTATATTGAGCGCCCGAGCGCGTACGGCAGCGAGCCGTATCGCTACACGCGCACTTTCATCGACGATGCAGTGGCGAATCGCGTGCTGACCGGGGATATTGCCATCAACGTATCGGTCCGCCTCTTGCACGGCCAAGCCGATCCCGACGTGCCGTGGCAGCTCAGCCTCGATGTGGCAGCGCGGCTCCGTTCAGCCGACGTGCAGGTGCTGCTGGTCAAGGACGGTGACCATCGCCTGTCGAGGCTGCGGGATCTGGCACTGCTGACCGCGACGCTTGATCGATTGCTGGAGTGCTTATGATAAAATCTGTACTCGCGAGGTCGGCGCTGATGGCGGCGCTGCTCCTTGCCTCGGTGACTGCAGCCTTGAATGCTGCCCCGGTCCGCGATACCGATCAGGCTGAGCGTTACCAGTCGTGTCTCGCACTGGTCGAGCGCGCGCCCGATCAGGCTATCGAACGCGCGACGCAGTGGCGGGGTGAGGCAGGTGGCGGTGTTCCGGCGCGGCATTGCCTGGCGCTCGCTTACGCCAAGCAGGGCAACTATGCGCAAGCTGCAACCGCGCTCGCCGCGACCGCCAGCGCCGCCGAGGCTGAGGGCGATCCGCATGTGGCGGAGTTGTGGGGGCAGGCGGGCAATGCGGCGCTGCAAGCCGGGCAGCCGCAGCTCGCGCTGGGTTACTTCGGTTCGGGCATTGCCGCGTCGGGCATGAGGCCGGCCCGCACCGTGCCGCTGCTGATCGACCGCGCGCGCGCTGCGGTCGAATTGCACCGCGATGCCGAGGCGCGCACCGATCTCGAGCGCGCCACGCGACTCGATCCCGCGTCGGCTGAGGCGTGGCTGCTGCGTGCGACGCTCGCCCGCCGCGACCACGACCTGCCCGCCGCCGAGCGCTTCATTCTGCAAGCGGGGACGATCGCGCCGGGTGATGCCGATGTTGGTGTCGAGGCCGGGAACATTGCCGCTGCGCAGGGCAAACTCGATCTCGCGCGGGCAGCGTGGACCGCAGTCACCAAAGGCGCGCCGGGATCACTGGCGGCGGAAGCTGCGGCACGATCGCTGAGTGCTAATCCCGGTTAGACTGCGTTATAATCGGGTGCACACCAACGCTCGCAGGAGCGTCGCTAAATGCCCGCGTACCATTCGTAGCCGCGATCGGGCCAGTAGCCACCGCGGCCCATGCCGAACGGCGCGAGGCTCGCGACGAACTCGATCCGCTGGATGTATTTGGCCTGCTTGTAGCCGAGCTGGCGCTCGACACGGAGCCGCAGCGGGGCGCCGTGCGCGACGTCGAGCGGTGCGCCGTTAAGGCTATGCGCGAGTATCGTCTGTGGATGAAAAACGTCGGCAAGGTCGATGCTTTCGTAGTAACGCCCCGCCGACTGCTCGCCGCCCTTGGCCGGTTCGCCCTCGAGCGTGTCCATGCAGTGGAATACCGCGAAGCGCGCGCTTGGCAGCAGCCCGGCACGGTGCACTAGCGCGCCAAGCTGCGGCCCGGCCCAGCCGCCGATCGCGCTCCAGCCCTCGACGCAGTCGTGGCGGGTAATCTGCGAGCGCGCCGGTAGCTGGCGCAGATCGGCAAGCGTCAGCTCAAGCGGGCGCGCCACCAGCCCGTCGAGCTTCAGCCGCCAGCTAACGAATTTGTCGTCCACGTATTGCCGGTAGTCATCGTCAGGTGGATCAATCGAGCCGTTCGCCTTGAAGGTCGTTGACAGGTCGGCCTTGGTGTACTCGCGGGCCAGCGCGCCACGGCCCTGGATTAGCCGCTGCCAGCCATAAGTGGCGCGCTCGCCCGCTTTGAGCGCGTTGAGCGTACCCGGCGCGGTGGTGAGCTTGTCGCACGACGCGAGCAGCAGCGCACCGCCGCCCGCGATAAGCCCGCGCCGGGTCAGGTCGAGTTTGGCCATCAGGCGACTCCGTCAAGTGTCGTGCGGGCAGGCGGCATTTGGACCGGCTCGGGCCCGGCGTCATAGGCCCAGCGCCCGGTGATCATCGATCGCATCTGGTTGGCAAAGCCGGCAAGCAGCACCGCGAGCAAATGGACGACAATGAAGCCGAGCGTCAACGTCATGAAGAGAAAGTGCAGCGTCCGCGCCGACTGCCGTCCGCCAAGCAGGTCGACGATCCACGGCGCGACCGCGTCGGCTCCCGGCGACATTGCCAGCCCGGTGACGATCATCATCGGCAGAAACACCGCCGCAAGGCTCAGATACGCGAGCTTCTGCAGGATGTGATAGCGGTTGCTGTCAGCCCCCTTGGGAAAGCGCAGGCGCGCATGCTCACCGATATCGTGCAGCAGGTTGCGAGGTTTAAGTTCATCGCGCGACGGCAGTAAGTCGTAGTGGAAGTGACGGTTCCACAGGCTGAAAAGCCAGTAGGCAATGCCGTTTAGGATCAGCACCCACGCTACGAACAGATGCCAATTGCGCGCCGCGGCGAGGTCGCGGTAACTCGGGATCGTCGCCCAGCTTGGGAAGGCGGTGGCGTGCCCGCTTGACCAGCCGAGCAGGCCAGTGGTGTCGAAGATGCGGCTGCCGATCGTAGTCTGGCCTTGACCATCGCTCCCGGTGATGCTCAGAACCGGCCGGTCGTACTCATCGCCGGCGCGGCCCCAGTATAGCGAGTGGTGCGCGCCGAAGATGTTCAGCCCAGTCATCAGCAGCAGCGTCACCGCGATAACGTTGACCCAGTGATTGAGCCGCCGCGACGGTGGATGCCGGTACGCCAGCTTTCGGGTGTGCGCCTGCGTGTCAGCCATTGCAGCTCCAGACATTAATAGGCGATAAGCTCAAACCTATCGCAGGCTCGTACCAATCGACCAACATGCCCATTACATTCGGATGAAAGATAGCGAAGGTTACAATCCTGATCGAGACACAGCTGCAACGCTGGCAGAACATGTGCGCCGTCGGTGCGAAGGCGGGTGAAGCCCACAAGGTCCTGCCAGCTACGCGCTATCGTGCCGCAGCGGGGTACTGCCAGTCGGGCCGCGTGACTTAAAGCGCTGTTCAGCGGTTCGCGCGCAAGGTAGCGGTAGCTTCCGCTGGAGACGTCAATGACCGCAGTCGCGCACATCAACCGGATCGGCACTGCGGTGCCGCCGAATGACGTGCATGCGGCTTTCGTCCGTGTCGTGCAGGGCTTCATGTCGGAGCGCCGTGACGCAGCTTTGTTCCGGCGCATGGTAAGCCGCTCGGCGATTGAGCGTCGCTACTCGTTCTTCACACCAGCCGATGGTGGCGGCAGCTCGGTCGACAACGAAGGCTTTTATACACCGGGCGCCTTCCCCGGCACGGCGGCGCGAATGGCGCGCTTCGAGCAGACCGCGCCTGGGCTAGCCCTGCAGGCAATCGACGCAATGGGCCTCGACGGCGAGCGTGAGCGAATCACACATCTAATAGTCGCTTCGTGCACTGGCTTCATCGCGCCCGGCATCGATCAGCTGATTATGAAAGCGGCAGGGCTCGATCCGGGAGTCGAGCGGACCGGAGTCGGCTTCATGGGCTGCTATGCGGCAGTCAACTCGCTGCGGCTAGCGCATCACTTCGTGCGCTCGGACCCGTCGGCGCGGGTGCTGGTGGTTAATCTCGAGCTGTGCACATTGCATTTCCAGCAGACCGCCAATCTCGAACAGCTGCTATCGATGCTGCTGTTTGGCGACGGTTGCGCGGCAACGCTGGTGACCGCCGACGAGACCGGTATCGCGTTGAAGGACTTTCGCGCGACAACGATCACCGACTCGGCGGGGGCGATCACCTGGCGCATTGGCGATCAGGGCTTCGACATGCACCTGTCGGGCGAAGTGCCGGGCAAGATCGCGCGCGCGCTGAAGTATGAGAATGAGCGCAACGACGATCGCGGCCTGCTTCGCGGGCTGCGCGCGGCGGATTACGACTTGTGGGCGGTGCACGCTGGCGGGCGCACTATCCTCGACGCGGTTGAAACCGGCTTCGAGCTCGCGGCGAACAAGCTCGACTGGTCGCGGTCGGTGCTGCGCGACTTTGGCAATATGTCTTCGGCGACTCTGATGTTTGTGATGCAGCGCATCCTCGGCGGTATCGGCAGCAGTGTTGAACGCGCCGCCGACGGCTTTGGCGTTGCTTTCGGTCCGGGGCTGGCTGCGGAAAGCTTCCGGTTCAAGACGGTCTAGTGCGGAGCTTTGCGACGCGCTCAGCCGACACCGAGCTGATGGATGGCGACACGGTGACGGCGGCAAACTTCGCCGCGTGCGTGGCTGACCTGGCGCGGGTCAATACGGTGACGCTGGCGCGCGCGCCGACATTGGCGTGGCTGACAGCGGCGACGCGCCGCCTCGTACCAGGTGACCGATTTACGTTGCTTGATGTTGGCTTCGGCAACGGTGATATGCTGCGCGTGGTGCATCGTTGGACACGGCGACAGCGGCTCGTAGCCGGGCTAACTGGGGTCGATCTAAACCCGCGTAGCGCACCTGCCGCAGCTGCGGCAACGCCCTCACACATGGCGATCGACTACAGAACCGGCGACGTGTTTGTCGACCCGTTGCCGGTCCAGCCCGATTATATCATCAGCTCGCTGGTGACGCATCACATGCGCGACGAGGAGATAGTACGTTTCCTGCGCTGGATGGAAAAAACGGCGTGCAAGGGATGGTTCATCAACGACTTGCACCGGCATTGGATTGCCTATTACGGCTTTAAGGCGCTGGCTTGGATAGCGCAGTGGCATTCGTTCGTGCGCCATGACGGACCGGTGTCGGTTGCTCGAAGCTTCCGCCGCGCCGATTGGGAGCAGCTGATCGCAGCCGCCGGCCTCGACCGGCACACCATATCGTTACGCTGGCACTTACCGTTCCGGCTGTGCGTTGGGCGGCTGAAATGAAGAAGATTGTCATTGTCGGCGGCGGCCTCGCAGGCGGGGCAGCAGCAGCGTTGCTAGCAAAGGACGGTGCTCGCCCGCTGTTGCTCGAACGCACCAGTGGCGAACACGATAAGATCTGCGGGGAATTCCTGTCGACCGAAGCACAGGCGTATTTGGCGGCGCTTGGCCTCGATATTAGCCGGCTCGGCGGTGCGCGCATCGACCGTGTACGGCTGATCGCGGGCGAACGCGAAGTGACCGCCCGCCTGCCGTTTACCGCCCTTGGGCTAACCCGGCGGCGGCTCGACGCGGCGCTGCTCGACCATGCGGCCACGCTTGGCGCAAAGATCGAGCGCGGCGTAATCGTTCGCGAGCTGTCCGTCAGCGGGCTGGCGTCGACGGCGGGTGCGCTGACCGGGCAAACCGTGCTGCTCGCCAGCGGCAAGCACGATGTGCGTGGGGCGAAGCGCGATGCCAAGGGCACGATCAACGGCCTGATCGGCTTCAAGCAATATTTCCGGGTCTCCGCGGCCGTGCGCGCTGCCTTGCAACGGCATATCGAAGTTGTGCTGTTCGACGGCGGTTACGCCGGGTTGCAGATGGTTGAGGACGGCATCGTCAATCTCTGCCTGATCGTTAGCGCGGACTGCTTCGATGCCGCCGGCCGTAGCTGGGATGGCGTATTCCAAGCATTGCTCGCCGAGTTCGGCATCGCCCGGCGCTTGGGCGACGCGAGCGCCGTCCTGCACCGGCCGTTGACCATCGCAGGTGTCCCCTACGGCTATGTTGCGACCGCCGATCCGGACGGCATGTTCAAGCTCGGCGATCAGGCCGCGGTGATTCCGTCATTTTCCGGCGACGGCATGTCGATCGCGCTGCACTCCGCACGGCTGGCGGCGCAAGCCGTGCTTGGCGGCGGCAGTGCGGCCCTGTACCAAAAGCAGCTGCGCCGTGACATCAGCTGGCAAGTGGCGCGAGCTCGCTGGCTCCAGCGCGGTGGTCAGACGGCATTTGGCCGAGCGCTGTTGCTAACCGGTCTTGGCCTATTTCCGGCGGCGCTGCAGACATTGGCACTGGCGACGCGTGTGCCGCAACCCGCACTGCGCCGGGCTGGTGTGGTAGCACGCTATCGGCAAGCACGAACGGTACCTGTTTAAAGCGCCCGCCGCCGCCAGGTGTCTTTGCCGGCTTGCGCTCTGCCTTAAGATCGAGCTTCGAAACTACTGCGGTCCAGATGTTTCGCCGTTGGACCGGCCGCGCCCGGTTGCATTAT
>CAXTTR010000162.1:0-6952 GCA_964247215.1 uncultured Sphingomonadaceae bacterium | reverse complement strand
GGGCCTGGCGGTGATCCTCGCCGGCGACGATCCGGCGAGCCGCATCTACGTCAACGGCAAGGCCAGGCTCGCCCACGAACTCGGCTTCCTGGTCGAGGTCAGGACGCTTCCGGCGGACGTGACCGAGGAGCGGATCCTGGCCGAGGTGGCCGACCTGAACGCACGGGACGGGATCGACGGCATCCTGGTCCAGCTGCCGCTGCCGGACGGGGTGAACGCGCTCCGCGTCATGGCCGCGATCGATCCCGGCAAGGACGTCGACGGCCTCCACGCGCTCAACGCGGGCCGCCTCTCCCAAGGCGCGGACGGCCTGATCCCGTGCACGCCGCTAGGATGCCTGCGGATCATCAAGTCGGTCGTACCGGACCTCACCGGCAGTCACGCCGTGGTGATCGGCAGCTCCAACATCGTGGGCAAGCCCATGGCGGCGCTGCTGCTGGAGGAGCGGGCCACCGTCACCACGACGCACATTCACACCCGCGACACCCAATTCATCTGCCGGGGCGCGGACATTCTCGTGAGCGGGGTCGGCAAGCCCGGCATCGTGCGCGGCGACTGGATCAAGCCGCGCGCCGTCGTGATCGACGTCGGCACGACCCGGGTCGCCAAGCCGGACGGCGGCTACGGCGTCGTGGGCGATGTCGTATACAGCGAGGCGGTCGAAGTCGCCGGAGCGATAACGCCCGTTCCCGGCGGCGTCGGGCCGAAGACCAGCGCCTGCCTCATGGAAAACACTTTCAAGGCGGCGCACGCGCGGCTGCGGGTCGGAAGCTGGATCGGTCCCCCGCCGATGTGAGTTTGAGGGACGCACACAGACTCGCTTATCTGGTTCACGCTGCCGATTTGAATGAAGGCCGGCACGGATCGGGCAGGCCGTTGTCGATAGACCTACGGTCGCGCGCGCTGGCGGTAGCATCTTGTCTAACGCAATCCTCTCCGCCCCTTGATTCGACCGACCGAACACTGATCACCGGTGAATTGCCGCTAAGCTCGAGCGTCACTGGGGTCAGGTTTTCCGCAGCGGCATGCAGGATATGCCGGTCGATCTCGTCGCGCCGGTGATAAGCAGGTGGTCGAACGGCAGCGCCCATGCTCGCACAACTACTTAAAGCCGAGATCGTGCAGGTTGGATCATCTCCCGGCGGAGTTTCGTCTAAGGTTCAGCGTAGCAGCGTATGCAAGGGTGGCCTCGTCGACATGAGCTACAACAGGTTCCACTTGGTGATCACGATCTTGTCCGTTTCTCGCCGATGTGTTGCGAAAACTCACATTGTGTTAAGGGGCGCTTTCAAAAACCTGGCCTGAAAGCACCTTTCTTTTGCATTCTGGGCGAGGAAGCCGTGTTTCCCTAAACGATCCTGTATACGTAGGATGTCTACAGGACGCAAATCTACCTTATTGATGTCCGCTTCCTTGTCTGGAATCCGAAACACATCTGCTCCGCCCTAGCAGGTCTTGATCACAGGGAGACGGTCTTTATACACCTCTTTGATAATGCAGCGGAGCTGCTGGTTCGTCGGACGACTGGCGGGTAGTCTTGGTGCTGTCCACGTTCTATTGTCAGGCACCGCCGCCTACGTCGAGCGTTGCGGCACATCACTTCACTCGTCTGTTCGGCCTCGAACCTTGCCGCTACCCCGCGCACCTTTGTCGTCGAGATCGCGGCAGGCTATTCAACCAGAGAACCACGGTCGCGCCTATACCCGATCGAGCGGCGACCTCGATCGATGAAACCTCTGAGCTCTGGTCCGCAAGAACATGCAGTTCCGCAAGCTCGCGCTGGAGGCGAGCTTCTGCTGATCGGAGCTTGTGTGCAAGCTCCCTGATTTGCGTGTTCGATAGCCGTGACTCCGTCAAGGTGCGTCAACTATGTCGAGGACTCCGTAAGTCGCGCCGCCAGCCGCTCTCCCTCCTGAGCGTTCCGCTCGACCTCGCTCGTGCGAGCATGAAGGCTGCTATTGCGGTATTCCCGCACAGCTTCGGCTCGCGAACGAGCCTTGCATTTCGCCAAGTTGAACAGGTCAGTTTCCGGCGATCTTCGTGAGCGGAGGTCGCCTGCATGGTGACACGGTGACGCAGAACAAGCAGTTCCGGGTGAGCCATGACCGTGCGCGCCTTCGATAGAACATCGTCGGCTCGCTCCAACGCGATCCCGGCCAGGGCCCGTCTCTGATCATCACACTGCCGAATTAGCCGCTCTTCAACCTCCCAGATTACGTCGGCGTTGCGGGTGCCCCTCAGGGTTGCGATGCCGATCTGCTCGCGCTTCTGATCCGGCCCTAAATGCACGGTGCCGTCACGCTCGATGCCGCAGTCCTTGTTCGTTCCGGGATGAAGCCGCAGATCATGCCCGTGGCGTTCGACAACCTCGTTGATCGCGCCGGCGACCTGGTGCCGCAGGTGCTTGAAACTGGTTTCACCCACGTCCGTGCGGGCTGCGAGTGAGCGGTCGAGCCGGTCCTTACCCTTCCTCGACTGACTGACGCAGGCCAGCTTCGGCTGGCGATGCGGATACCTCGTGCGCACCTCGCCTCGATGCTCGTAGGAGTCCTGGACGGCGAAGTCCCACTCAGCCTGTTCTGCTAACCATCTGCATGGTCAGTCGTAACCGATAATATGGGCATGGAAGTTCCGGACATTATTCTGCCAGTTGGGCGCGTCAATAACGGCGGTATACATTCACCCCACCCACCGGTCGTTCTCGTCCTGCTCCACGCGCTCCAGCTTGCGGCAGATACCGCGCAGCATCTCGAGGCGCTGCTCAGGGGTCGCCTGGTATGGAAGCTCGACCACCTCGACATTGAGCCTTCGGGATCGGCATAGATGGCTAGCTTTGCCGAAGAACAGTGCCTCAACCAGCATCCGGTTCTGGCAAGGGGTCAAGCTCGTCTGAACAACGGCATCTGGGTCAATCCAGAAGCCGTCGCGCCATTCCAAAAGATCAAGCGATCAGCTGACAGATCTATCGATCATGCGTTCACTCATGGCCCAGAGTCGCTCGGCATCCCGACGCGCCCGCGCCGTTGATGAGGATGTGGAGCGGTCGACCGCTCTCCATCCAGCGCGCGGCGAAAGCGTCGATGGAGAGGGGGGGTCGATAAGGTCGAGTTGCCCGACCTCGACACCCGCCACGTCGGCCACCGCGGCGGCGGCGCGCTCCACGTCGCGCGCGCCGACGCTGACGGACGCGCCCGCCCTGCTCAGGGCGCGCGTGACCTCGAGGCCGATGCCGGCGTGGCCGCCGGTCACGATCACGTTGCGGCCGGCGAGATCGAGCCCGGCGAGGATGTCGTCGGCGGTCGCATCGGGCGCGAAGGGCGTGCCGAGCGGATGCTGATGATGGCTCATCGGATCACCGTCCCGCCAACGCGACCGCATCGGCGCCGGCCGGCAGCTCGGCCGGGCAGGCCGGGTCGGTCGGCGCGCGCCACACCGCTTCCGCCACATCGCTGGATAGGGTGACGGGGCCGATCTCCTGCTGCCATCCTTGGAAGACGCCCTGGACCATCTCGGCATAGGGGCGGGGACAACCATCGGTCATGCGGGCGCGGGCGTTGTCGCCGAATGCGGTGTCCGGCCCCCGGCCGGGCAGCACGACGCGCACTCGGATACCGAACGGCTCCAGTTCGAGCGCGAGCGAGGCGGAGAAGGCGTTCACCGCCGCCTTGCTGCCGGTATAGACCGACAATAGCGGCAGCGACCGGAGCGTCACGCTCGACGACACGTTGACGATCACGCCCGAGCGGCGCTCGCGCATCTTGGGCAGCACCGCCTGCAACATCGCGATCAGCCCGAGCGTGTTGGTCTCGAACAGCTCGCGCGCGGCCGCCATCGGCGTCCCTTCGAGCGCGTTCAGCCAGCCGATCCCGGCGTTGTTGACCAGCACGTCGATCGGACCGGCCTCGGCGACCGCCGCATCGATGCTCGGCTGATCGGTGACGTCGAGCGCCAGCACACGCAAGCGATCGGACGCCGGCAGTATGTCGGCCTCCGGCCGTCGCATGGTGGCGATCACGTTCCAATCGCGTTGGAGGAAGTAACGGGCGGTCTCCAGGCCGAAGCCGGACGTGCAGCCGGTGATGAGGATGGTGGGCATTGCGGGCTCTCCCTTGGTCAGGACGGCCTCCAAGCTGGGCAGCGTCGGTCGGATCGGCCATGTCCGGTCGTCCGGTCGTGATTGGTGGAAGTCCGAATGATCGATCCCTTGGCCGAAGTGGTGGCGCTGCTGAGGCCGACCGGCACGCTGTCCAAGGTCGTCACCGGCGCGGGCGCCTGACGATTGCAGAGGACCGACGATCGGCAGCCGTTCTACTGCGTGGTGCTGGCCGGCGGTCGCAGCCTCGCTTGCGCCGGCCACGAGCCGGTCGAACTCGGCCAAGGCGACTTCCTGCTGATCCCGGCGGCCTATGACTGCACGGTGACGAGCGTCGAGCCCCCGCCGCCGGGCCGCTACACCGAGTCGGTCATGCTCGCCGCCGGCAAGGTCCGGCTCGGCGACGCTGGCTGCGAGGCGGACGTGGTCATGCTGATCGGGCATTGCGCCTTCGGCTCGCCGGATGCGGCGTTGCTGGTATCGCTGCTGCCGGCCCTCGTTCATGTCCGCGGCGAGGCGAGGCTCGCGACCCTGGTGGGGCTGATCGGGGAGGAGGCGCGCGGGGCCAAGCCCGCTCGCGATCTCATCCTGGCGCGGCTGCTGGAGGTGCTCCTGATCGAGGCGCTCCGCACGGCGGCGGACACCGGCGCTTCGCCGGGCCTGCTGCGGGGCCTCGCCGATCCGCGTCTTGCGGCCGCGATACGCCGCATGCACGAGCAGCCCGGTCCTAGCTGGACGGTGGCCGAGCTGGCCGACGAGGACGCGCTGTCGCGTTCGACCTGCTTCGACCGTTTCCGGCGCGCGGTCGGGACCGCCCCGATCGACTATCTTCTGACCTGGCGGATGGCGCTCGCGCAGAACATGCTCCGCGACGGCGACGCCAGGATCGGCGAGGTGGCGAGGCGGGTGGGCTACAGTTCCGCCAGCACGTTCAGCGTCGCTTTCGCGCGGCAAGTCGGCATGCCGCCCGGCCAGTTCTCCGGGCGGTAGATAGCGAGCTGATTACATTTGAGAACGGGTGATCGTGTTGCAAAATTTCCGGTGCCGGCGATGGCACCATAACAGGCGTCCGGTTCCGGGGAGGGTAGATACTACGTCCCATGTTCGACTGTGGGTCGTAGGTGACTGAGTGGTCACCACAGCTGTGAACCTGCTGCGGCACGCCAGTGGCAGACTCGCCTTGACCGTTAAGGGCCGCTACCGCCTTTAAAACGCACCGAAAGGTGCTATAAAGCTGCTACGTTTGCCGATTGGCCCCCTGCTAAGCACTTGATTCAAGGCCGTCCTGCTCGCCTCCGACCCCTCCAGCTGGTGAGGGAGCGAAGCGACCCACCAAGGCCGCAAGCGGCTTTGGTGAGCGAAGACCCGCTTCGGCTCGGCCAGCGGATCGGCGGCGCAGCCGACGAGCTCTCTGACGTGCAGCGCGGGCATCGCCCGCGTAACCTTCTACTCTCAGGGCCCGGCACGGGCAAAGCCCGCGCCATGACGTCGGACGGGCTTGTCGGCATAGCCGCCGACTCGCCGGCCGGGCCGGTAGAGTCTTGGTGCAGCTTCGCTGCGCCAAGCTCTACTCGGCCCACGCAGCATCCTCCAAATGCAGCTCCGCGCTCGGCCTCGCGCCCCAATCGTCCTTCTTCGCCCGGCCCGCCAGCCACAGTCGCCGGTGGCTCGCGCCCAGCAGCGCCGCGCCCAAAGCCGTGTCCGCCTGCCGGAACGCGACGGTCTTGAGCGCGCGCCCGTCGTCCCCCGAGACGATCGCGCGCACATGTCCGCGCCCGACCACGCCCGCCTTGACCACGCGCACCGGGCCGGTCGCGACGCGTGGTGCCGGCCAGCCGACGCCATAGGGCCCGCCCGCCTCCAGCGCGTCCACCAGCTCGCAATTGACCCCCGCGGGCGCGACGCTCGCGTCGAGCAGCAGCGCGCGCCCCTCGCCCGAGCGCGCCACCGCCGCCGCAAGCCGCTCCTCGAGAAACGCGGCGAATTCGGGCAAGCGCTCCTCGCGCACGGTCAGCCCGGCGGCCATCGCGTGCCCGCCGCCCGCCTCGATCAGCCCGTGCTCCTTGGCCGCCAGCACCGCCGCGCCCAGATCGACGCCGGTGACCGACCGTCCCGAGCCCTTGCCGATCCCGTCTTCGCCCAGCGCGATCACGATCGCGGGGCGGGCGAGTTTCTCCTTCAAGCGCCCGGCGACGATGCCGATCACCCCCGGATGCCAGCCGCGCCCGGCGACGATCGCGACCGCGCCGCCGACGACCAGCGTCTCCGCGTGCTCCTGCACCCCCGTCTCGATGAAACGCCGCTCGTCATTCAGCTGCCCCAGCTCCTCCGCCAGCGCGCGCGCCTCGGCCGGGTCGCGGGTGGTGAGCAGGCGGACGCCGAGGTCCGACCGCCCGACGCGTCCGCCCGCGTTGATCCGGGGGCCGAGCGCGAAGCCCAGGTCGCTGCACGTCGGCGCGCGCGTCAGCCGCGCCGCTTCGGCCAGCGCCACGAGGCCGGGATTGCGGCCCTGCGCCATTACTTTCAGCCCCTGCGCGACGAACGCGCGGTTGAGCCCGCGCAGCTGCGCCACGTCGGCCACCGTGCCGAGCGCAACGAGGTCGAGATGGTCGAGCAGCCTCGGCTCCGCCCGTCCGACGAAGAAGCCGCGCGCGCGTAGCGTCCGGACCAAAGCCGCGCAGAGCAGCCACACCATGCCGACCGCGGCGAGATGGCCGTGCGCGGCGCCGCCCTCCTCGTCCAGCCGATTGGGGTTCACCACTGCATGCGCATGCGGGAGCGCGCTGCCGCATTGGTGATGGTCGACGACGATCACCTCGACGCCGAGTACATGAACAAGCCCGTGCTATGGCTCAATGC
>CAXTTR010000161.1:0-7007 GCA_964247215.1 uncultured Sphingomonadaceae bacterium | reverse complement strand
GATCGGTCTTGGCAGCGAGCGCGAAGCCATCGCCGCCGACCAGAACCAGCTCGGTGGTAGCCGCGCGCTCAACCGCGTCGTCGTCACACTCGGCAAATTCAGCGTCGGTGACGTCTTCGACAGCAACGTGTACGCGCACGACCCGCGCGGCGATTTCCTCAACTGGACGCTGCTCGACGGCGGCAGCTTTGATTACGCCGCCGATGCGTGGGGCTATAGTACCGGCGGCGCGGTCGAACTATACCGCAGGCGCTACGCGCTGCGCGCCGGGCTGTTCAACCTGTCGAAGGTGCCGAACAGCGTCAGCCTCGAACGCGATTTCCATCAGTATCAGCTGCTCGTGGAGGCCGAGGAGGATCACAGCATTGGCGGCCGCGCCGGCAAGCTCAAGATCACCGGCTACATGAGCCATGGCAACATGGCCAAGCTCGACGACGCCACCGCGCTCGGCCTGGCGACCGGTACCGTGCCCGACGTCGCGCTGGTCCGCCGCTTCGCCTCGCGCTTCGGGATCAGCGCCAATCTCGAACAGTCGGTTACCGACAACCTCGGTGTGTTCGCGCGCGCTGGCATCGCAGATGGACGCTATGAGGCGTATGAGTTCACCGACGTCGACCGCTCGTTCGCCGCCGGGCTGTCGCTTAAGGGCGCGCGCTGGGGCCGTGCCGACGACCGTATCGGCGCGGCGGTGGTCGTCAACCAGGCATCGGCGGCGCGGCGGCGCTACCTCGCGGCGGGCGGGCTCGGCATCCTGATCGGCGATGGTGCGCTGCCGCACCCCGGCGACGAGCAGATCATCGAAACCTACTACGACTATGCGGTGGTCAAGGCGGCGCACGTCACCGCCGACTTCCAGCTGCTCAACCATCCCGCCTACAACCGCGACCGTGGCCCGGTTGCGGTGTTCGCGGCGCGGTTTCATGTGCAATACTAAGCCCGCGTTGACGCCGCCGCGCTGGCGCGGCTAAGCCTCGCCGCGATGAAGCGCAGCACTGGCATGAACCGGGCGGTTACCGCCCGCTGGCACCCCGCGACGCAAGCCGTGCGCGGCGGCACTGCGCGGTCGGAGTTCGGCGAAACGTCCGAAGCGATCTTCCTGACCTCGGGCTATGCCTATGACGATGCCGAGCAGGCCGCCGCACGCTTCCGCGGTGAACAGCCCGGCATGACCTACTCGCGGCTGCAGAACCCGACGGTGGCGATGCTGGAGGAGCGGCTATGCCTGCTCGAAGGCGCCGAGGCCTGCCGGGCCACCGCGACCGGCATGGCGGCAATGACCGCGGCGCTGCTGTGCCAGCTGTCGGCGGGCGATCACCTCGTCGCCGGACGTGCGCTGTTCGGCTCGTGCCGCTGGCTTGTCGACCAATTGCTGCCGCGCTTCGGCATCGAGACCACCGTCATCGACGGCCGCGATACGCAGGCATGGGCGAAAGCCCGGCGGCCCAACACAAAAGCTTTCTTCCTCGAAACGCCGGCCAATCCGACGCTCGACGTCGTCGACATCCGCGCCGTCGCCGACATCGCGCATGACGCGGGCGCGGTCGTCGTCGTCGACAACGCGTTTGCGACGCCGGTGCTGCAGCGTCCGTTCGAGCTTGGGGCGGATGTCGTGGCGCATTCGGCGACCAAGCTGATGGACGGGCAGGGGCGGGTGCTGGCGGGGGCGGTGCTCGGCTCGGCCGCCTTCATCAATGACGTGCTGCTGCCGTTTACGCGCAACACCGGGCCGACGCTGAGCGCGTTCAACGCGTGGGTGGTGCTGAAATCGCTTGAGACGCTCGACCTGCGCGTCCACCGCGCGGCGGCGAACGCGCATACGGTCGCCAGCTTTCTCGATAGCCGCGTACCACGGCTGCTCTATCCCGGACTGCCCAGCCATCCGCAGCACGCGCTGGCGATGTCGCAGATGAGCGCTGGCGGCACGATCATGGCGTTGTTCGTCGACGGCGGCCGGCCCCAGGCGCACGCGCTGCTCGACGCGCTGCAGCTCGTCGACATTTCGAACAACGTCGGCGACTCGCGCACGCTGATGACGCATCCGGCATCGACCACCCACGCCAGCGTCGCCGAGGCGGCGCGGCTCGAGATGGGCATTACAGAGGGCATGCTGCGGCTGTCGGTCGGGCTTGAAGACCCGCGGGATGTTATCGCTGATCTGGGTCAGGCGCTGGCGAGCGTCGGGCTCTGAGCGGCGGCATGGAGGCGTTCTTCCCGTATAGCGCCATGACGGGCCGAATCACTGTGCGCGTCAACCCGCGCTTCCTGCCCGACCAGTCCGATCCTGCTGCAGGACGCTATGTCTGGAGCTATCATGTCCGCATCGAGAATGACGCTGCCGAGCCGGTCCAGCTGATCGCGCGCCACTGGATCATTACCGACGCCGACGGCGACAGCGAGCATGTCCGCGGCGAGGGCGTTGTCGGCGCGCAGCCGGTGATCGAACCGGCCGGCTCGTTCGACTATGTTTCAGGCTGTCCGTTGACGACCGCGAGCGGCTCGATGCGCGGCAGCTATGCGCTGCTTGGCCCCGACGGGCTGTTCGAGGTCGTTATTCCACGCTTTCAGCTTGAAAGCCGCCACGTCCGGCCGAATGTCCTTGAGTGACGTGCGGCGGCATCCGGTGAGCAGCGCATGAAGCGCACGCACCTGCCGCTGAACGCGCTGCGCGTCTTCGACGCCGCCGCGCGCCATCTGTCGTTCACCAAGGCGGCGGACGAACTCGCGGTGACGCCCGCCGCGGTCGGGCAGCAGATCCGCGCGCTTGAGGATGTCCTTGGCACGGTGCTGTTCCGGCGGCTGACGCGCAATCTCGAGCTGACCCCCGAGGCGGCGCGGGCGCTACCGGCATTGCGCGCCGGGTTCCTGCAGTTCGAGGAAGCCGTGCGCGTCATGCAAGACGGGCAGGGGTCGAAGGTGCTGACCATAGCCGCGCCGCGAGACTTCACCGCCAAATGGCTGAGCACGCGGCTGGCGGCCTATGCGGAGCTGCACCCCGACATCCGCTTCGTCGTCGCCGCGCACGATGTCGGGGCGGGGGACGGCGGCGAGGTCGACTTTACCCAGGCCAATCTCGACCTGGCGATTACCTACGGCGCTGCCCCCGACGCCGAGGGCCTGCACGGCAAGCCGCTATCGGTCGAAACGCTGGTCACCGTCGGCGCACCCGGCGCTACGTCCGACCGGCCGCGGATCGATTACCGCAGCGCGGCTGGTCCCGACCTGACCGCGAGCTTTACCGTCGCCGATGCCGGACTGGCGATCGACGCCGCCGCAGCCGGGCTCGGAGTGGCGCGGGTACCAGCCACGCTCGCCGCTGCGGATATCGCCAGCGGACGCGTTGCAGCGCTCGGTGAGCCCGAGCCAAGTACCAACGTTTATTGGCTAATCGCTCCGACGCCCCAGTGGCGGCAGGCGAAAGTCCGTGCGCTGGTCGAATTTCTTCTAACAGGGAGCTAAACGGCTTCACGTCAGTTACGGGTCGGTAAGGATCATTGCTGAAAGCTGAAGTGCGTGGGGCTGCCCGAACGCCGGACATATCACACGCTCGACGGCATGCGCGGCCTCGCGGCGATTTTCGTCGTGATGCGGCATCTCGAATATCTGTTTACGCCGTTTAGTTTTCCCGATTCCTTTATCGCGGTCGATCTGTTCTTCGTGTTGAGCGGCTTCGTGATTGCGGCCGCTTATGATCAGCGCCTTAGCAGCGGACGGCTTACAGCGCTTCGCTTTTTCGTTCTACGGATTATCCGGCTGTGGCCATTATACGCTCTAGCGACGGCGTTGAGCCTCCCGATTCTTTACGTCAGGCTAATCCACGGTAAGACGGCTCTCGACGTCGGCACATTCCTGGCACACGTGCCCTTCGCGCTTGCGATGCTGCCATCGCCATTCACCGCCGAACTCTCACCGGCGCTGTTCACGGCATGGACGCTGTTTTTCGAATTGCTGGTGAATGTGCTTTACGCCGTGACTGCCCGTTGGCTCGGGTCACGGCAGCTGTTGGCAATCGCCGCGATCGCCGCGGTTGGCGTGATTGCAGCCAGTGTTTCGCCTTCAGGTCTCAATGGCGGATGGTTGTGGCAGAGCAGCTGGATCGGATTGGTGCGTGTATTCTATTCGTTTCCGGTCGGCGTTTTGCTCTACCGCTATCATAACCGCGTGCCAAAGATCGCGCTGCCAGCATGGCTGGTCTTAGTCTTGCTTGCCCTGCTGCTCGCTTTCCAGTCACCAGTGTTTCTCACCGCTTCGACAGGTGCGAACACCCTGTTTCTTGATGTCGCGGTGCTGATTGTACTGCCAGCGCTTGTCGGCGTAGCCGTTAACAGCGAACCTAATCCGGGCCTAATCGGGATTTTTAGGACGCTCGGAATTACGTCGTACGCAATCTACGTCTTACACATACCGTTGATGGCTGGCATCGACTGGATTATTTTCAAACTGAAATTCAGTTTCTTCACATGGACACCGTGGGCGGGCCTTCTCGATCTCACGCTGATCCTCGTTGCTGCCTATTTCGCCGATCAAATCTATGACAAGCCGGTCCGGGCATGGCTCACCAATCGCTTCAACCGCGTTGCTTCGGCGCGATCGAAGCCGTATGGGCGCGGCGACGAATCGTCGAGACCGGCCATCGGCAGCTGACCGGTCCCGCTCGGCGCAGGCCGTAATTGCGTACACAAGGCGGGGGATGACATGGCACAAGCCGACCGTCGCACTTACCACACGCTCGATGGCATGCGCGGCCTCGCGGCGATCTTCGTCGTCGCCCGGCACATCGGCTATGCGCTCAAGCCGATCGATTTCCCCAACTCGTTCATCGCGGTCGATCTGTTCTTCGTGCTCAGCGGCTTCGTCGTCGCCGCCGCGTACGACAAACGGCTGGCGAGCGGGCAGCTGAGTGCGTTCCGCTTCATTGTGCTGCGCTATATCCGGCTGTGGCCGTTGTATGCGCTGGCGATCGTCTTCAGCGTCATCATCCTGCGTTCGCAGATCATGCACCACAAGAACAGTCTCGATCTCGCCAGCTACTACGCGCACGTGCCGTTCGCGCTGCTGATGCTGCCGTCGATACCGACAGCGGGCATTTCGCCAGCGCTCGCCGTGGCGTGGACGCTGTTCTTCGAGCTGCTGATCAACATCTTGTACGCGCTCGCTTTCCGCTGGCTCGGGACGCGGCTCCTGCTCACTGTCATCGCGGTGTCGGCGGTTGCTGTCGTGGTTGCGAGCCTGTCCTATACGACGCTCGATAACGGCTGGGCGTGGGAGACGTGCTGGGTCGGCCTGGCGCGCGTGTGCTACTCGTTCCCGCTCGGTATCCTGCTCTACCGCTATCACGCCAAGCTGCCGCGCGTCGTGACCTCCGCATGGCTGGTGCTGGCAGGGCTGGCGGTCCTGCTGGCGTTCGGGACGCCGCTGGCGTTCGCGGTGCCGAAGCTGGCCAATGCGATCTATCTCGACGTGGCGGTACTGGTCCTGCTGCCCGCGCTCGTCGCGGTCGCCGTCAACAGTGAGCCACGCGCCGGCTGGATCGGCACGTTCAAGCTACTCGGCGTGACATCCTATGCGATCTACGTGCTGCATCCGCCGCTGCTGGTCTGCCTCGACTGGCTCGCCGACAAGTTCCGTATCCGCTACGGCTATTGGACGCCAGGATCAGGAGTCATCCTGCTCGTGCTGATCTTCTTGGGCTCGTACCTTGCCGATCGCTTCTACGATAAGCCGGTCCGGGCGTGGCTGACCGCCCGGTTCAATCGCTCATTGTCGAAGCGCTCGCAGCAGCTCAATGAAATCGCGCAGCAAGCGCCTGTCCGCTGATACGTCAGGCGTCGATCGCTGCGGTGTCGACCTGCGCCGCGCTCGACTGGATGAAGGCGAAGCGGTGCTCGGGGTTGCGCCCCATCAGTCGCTCGACAAGGTCGTTCACCACCGCGCGCGCGTCATAGTCGGTCGGCATCGTGACGCGCAGCAGCGTGCGCTTGGCGGGATCCATCGTCGTGTCGCGGAGCTGCGCCGAGGCCATCTCGCCAAGCCCCTTGAAGCGCCCGACCTCGACCTTGCCGCGGCCCTTGAACTGCGTCGACAGCAGCTCCTCGCGATGCGCGTCGTCGCGGGCATAGGCGACCGTGCCGCCCTGCGCCAGCCGGTATAGCGGCGGCTGCGCGACGAACAGCTTGCCGTCACGGATCAGTCCCGGCATCTCCTGGAAGAAGAACGTCATCAGCAGCGTCGCAATGTGCGCGCCGTCGACATCGGCGTCGGTCATGATGACAACGCGCTCGTACCTGAGCGCCGCCGGGTCGTAGTCCTTGCGGGTGCCGCAGCCGAGCGCCTGGATCAGGTTGGTGACTTCCTGGTTGGCGGCGATCTTGGCGGTGTTGGCGCTGGCGACGTTCAAGATCTTGCCGCGGATCGGCAGCACTGCTTGCGTCGCCCGGTCGCGCGCCTGCTTCGCCGAGCCGCCGGCCGAGTCGCCTTCGACAATGAAGATCTCGGTGCCGGTAGCGTCGGCGCGGGCGCAGTCGGTGAGCTTGCCCGGCAGCCGGACGTTGCGTTTGTTGGTCGCGGTCTTGCGTTTGCTCGCCAGCTCGGAGCGGCGCCGCAGCCGCTCTTCCATGCGTTCGAGCAGCACATTCAGCAGTGCCCGCGCGCGCGCCTCGCCGCCTGCCAGCCAGTGATCGAAATGGTCGCGGACCGCCGTCTCGACCAGCCGCGCCGCCTCGGGGCTGGTCAGGCGGTCCTTGGTCTGGCTTTGGAACTGCGGGTCGCGAATAAACAGCGACAGCATCAGCTCGGACCCGGTCATGACGTCCTCGGGCGTCAGCTCGGCAGCCTTCTTCTGCCCGATTAGCGCGCCGAAGCCCTTGAGCCCGCGGGTCAGCGCGGCGCGCAGCCCCGCTTCGTGCGTGCCGCCATCGGGTGTCGGCACGGTGTTGCAGTAGTAGCTCGTCGCGCCGTCGCCGTATAGCGGCCACGCCACCGCCCACTCGACCGAGCCACGGTCTTCGGAC
>CAXTTR010000160.1:6489-7052 GCA_964247215.1 uncultured Sphingomonadaceae bacterium | reverse complement strand
CGGCGCCTACCGCCTCGACGCCGACGCGATCATCGAAGCGGCAGCGGAATTGTTTTTAGGTGCGGCGCTGCCCGATCCGGGAGCGACCCGCGGTTCCTGAGCTTGACCCAGGTTATATCCAACGAGCTCACCACCGGCTAGCCGTCGCAAACCCCGCCGTGGTTCGATCTCGTCAAGACGTAGGCGCGAGCGGTGCCTTGGCTTATGATGCCGTCGTCGTTTCAAGCGACCGGCCCTGTTGAGGAGACCCGCCTTGAAGACCATTCACGCCGCCATCGCCGTTGCGATCGGCTTCGTTGCACTACCTGTCGTCGCCCAAATGGCATCGCCCGGCGCACCCGATGTCGCGCGCGTTTCTGCTGGAACCTACGCCGCCGACCCGCGCCACACGCAGGTCGCGTGGAGCATCAATCACCTCGGCTTCAGCGTCTATGACGGACTGTTCGGCGGCGCGACCGGCACGATGACGATCGACCCGGCCAAGCTCGGCGCAACCATGGTCAGCATGGAGATCCCGATCGCCGGACTGGTCACCACTGTCCCGGCACTTAACGACCACCTCA
>CAXTTR010000160.1:0-6479 GCA_964247215.1 uncultured Sphingomonadaceae bacterium | reverse complement strand
CCTCAAGACTGCCGACTTTTTCGATGCCGCCAAATATCCGACGGCATCGTTCAAGTCGACAAAGATCACGGCTAGCGGCAGCCATGCGACGATCGACGGGATGCTGACGCTGCACGGCGTCACCAAGCCCGTGACGCTCGACGCCAACTTCATCGGCGCGGGCACCAACCCGCTGTCGAAGAAAGCGACCGTCGGCTTCACCGCAATGGCCTCGATCAAGCGCTCTGATTTCGGCATGAAAATGCTGATCCCGGCGCTCGGCGATAACGTCGACCTCAGGATCAACGCCGCCTTCGAACGCGCGAGCTAAGCAGAAGCGGCCGGCGACGCGCGCGCTGGCCTTACCAGCGGCTGTCGCTGCCGGGCCGCGCGTATCCCGGTATCCGAGCATCGCGACTGCCCCGCACCGGGCATCGCGGTGCTCCTGCTGGCGCAGGTCGCGCTTGGCTGGCAAACCGGAGCGGCGCACGGTGAGGCGCGGTTCACTGCCGACGGCCGCCCGCCGCCATACTGGACGCCGTGGCCGCCCATTGCCGCCGGAGTCCGGCGCTTTCCGGATCGGTCCCGAGCGCGGTGGCGAACGCGACCTCCTGCCCGAGCCGCGCCACGTGGATATATCATTCGTTCCGCATCGGATGGTCTTGAGGGCTGCGTCAGGCTACAACCGGGCTCCGTCTTCAGCGAGGTCGAAATGCCGCCGGTCCTGTTAGCGTCACTGCTCGCCGCGGCTGCTCCAGCGCCTGCTCCCGCGGTAACGCCCGCGACCGTGACACCCGCGGCGAAACCGGGAACGGCGCAGGCGGTGTTCGATGCGGCAAGCACCGCGGCCGAAGCCGGGCACTGCGACGAGGCAATCGCCGGTTTCACCGCGCTCGAAGCCCGGGCGAGCGTCCGCAATGCGCCCAAGGTGCTCGGCGTGGTTCAACTGCGCAAGGGCGGCTGCCTGCTCCAGCGCGACCAGCTTGACGCCGCGGGCACCGAGCTTCGGGCCGGGCTGGCGCTGCTCAAGGACGATGTCGACGCGCATCGCGCCGACATCGTCGAGGCACGCATCGGGCTTGGGCGGATTGCTTACCTGCGCTACGATTATGTGGCAGCACGCGAGCAGTTCGAGCGCGCGCGCGCTCTCGTCGCGCCCGCCGATCGCTTCCCGACCTCGCTATGGCTGGCGCGCGCGACGATGTTCGACGAAGGTCCCGCCGCGCTGACCTATGCCGACGATGCGCTGGCGGCGGCGGCAGCGACGCCGGGCACGACCAAGCTCGTCCTATCCGATCTGCAGACGCTGCATGCGCGCGCGCTGCTCAATCACGGCGCATTGCCTGCGGCCTATGCCGAGCTCAAAAAGGCGCTCGCGGCACAGGGCGGCCTGAAAATGCAGGTCAGCGTCCACGAGGTCGTCACCCGGTCCGATCTGGCGCTTGCGGCGCTGCTCAACAAGGACACCGACTCAGCGCGCCAGTATCTCGCCTATACCGGGGCCGGGCGGTCGGGCAAGGCACCGTTCGCCACCGCCGCGGTGATGGCCCCGCCACCCTGCGGCGGCGATGCCGACCTGCGTCCCGACGACGTCGCGATCGTCGAGTTCGGCATCCGCGACGATGGCTCGGTGTCGTACGCCAGCCCGATTTACGCCTCGCGTCTCGGGCCGGGCGCGCTGGCGTTCGCGCGCGCTGTCGCCGACTGGTCGTGGAAGCCTGATGATGCGACGATGCTCGGCCCGCTGTTTCGCGCCGTGACGCGCGTCGAGCTGCACTGCACCCAGAGCTTCAAGCATCCGTCGGTGGAGGCGCTGCTGCACCATGACCTTTCCGACTGGCTGGCGAGCCAGCACGTCGCGGGCGTTCCTGATAGCGACCGCGCCGCCGCCGTGGTCGCGCCGCTGCGGAGCGAGCTCGCCAGGCGGCAGGCGGCGGGCGACACCGTCGGGCTAATCCCGGTCCTCGTCACGCTCGGCGACGATCCGGTGCTGCCGGGCAAGGAGCGGCACGAGATGTTCAACCAGGCCCAGCGCATCGCCGTTGCGGCCAATGCACCGCTGGCGGCGCGGCTGTATCTCGATGTCAGTCAGCCGGAGGACGATACCGGGGCCGTGCCGATATTTCCGCCAGATACCGCGAGCGGCTGCGCGGGCTGCTCGCCCGGCCCGATGTCGCCGCCGATGCGCATTCGGCCGCAGCGCTGCGCCTGCTGATCGCCGAGCCATTCTATCGCGCGCCCGCCCCCGCCGATGCCGCCAGCCTGCTCCAGCAGGTCACCGCCGATACGCGGCTGGCGGCGGGGGACCCGCTGCGCATCAACGCACTGATCCGGCTGGCGTCGCTGCAAGCGAACGCCGGCGACCTCGCGGCGGCGCGCGCCAGCTACCAGGCCACCGGGCTCGACGCGCAGCAGTGCGCGCTGCTCGATGCCAAGCCGGTGCTCAAGCGCGCCGGGGCCGACAGCAGCCGCTTCCCGATGGAAGCAATGCGCTGGGGCTTCGAAGGCTGGGTAAAGACCGAATACGACATCGCCGCCGACGGCAAGACCACCAGCCAGCGTGCCGTCATCGCCTATCCGCCGTTCGTCTTCCGCGACGCCGCCGTTGGCATGGCCAAAGACTTTCGCTTCGAGGCGAGCTACCGCCCCGAAGGTGCGGCGGGCTGCACCGCCGCGCAGCAGAACATCGCGTTTCACATCTCCAGTCTCGCGCGGCACTGAACCTGTGCGACTGGCACCGACCAGCCATTGACTAAAGCCGCCGCACTGGACCCGGCCGCGGCGACTCCCTAAGTCCACGGCATGCTTACCGTTGACGCTGCCCTGACCCGCCTGACCCATGCGCTGAACGCTGCCAGGACGGCTGGCGCCGACGCCGCCGACGCGGTCTATGTCGGCGATGCCTCGACGCAGGTCAGCGTGCGGCTGGGGGCGCTCGAGGACATCGGGCGCTCGGAGGGCGAGGACATCGGGCTCAGGGTGTTCGTCGGCGACCGGTCGGCGAGTGTGTCGACATCGGACCTGTCGATGGCGGCGCTCGCCGCGGTCGTCGAGCGTGCCGTGGCGATGGCGCGCGAGGCTCCCGAAGACGCTTACGCCGGGCTGGCGTCCGCCGACCGCCTGCTGCGCGACGCGCCGCCGGGGCTCGATCTCGACGACGGCGGCGACCCGAGCGCCGAAACGCTGAAGGACTTGGCCCTGCAGGCCGAGGATGCGGCGCGCGGCGTCGAGGGCGTGACCAACTCCGAAGGCGGCGGTGCCAGCGGCGGCCGCGCGGTGATGGCGCTGGCGACCTCGGGCGGCTTCGCGGGCGGCTACCGCGGTACCAGCTACGGCGTGTCGGCGAGCGTGCTGGCGGGCAGCGGCGGCGACATGCAGCGCGATTACGCCTTTCACAGCGTACGCCATTTCACCGATCTCGAAGCGCCGGACACGATCGGCACCCGCGCCGGCACGCGGGCGGTCGCCCGCCTCAACCCTATCAAGCTGCCGAGCGGGCCGCTGCCCGTGGTGTTCGACACGCGCGTATCGGCGAGCCTGATCGGACATCTGATTGGCGGCATCACGGGATCGTCGATCGCGCGCGGCACCAGCTTCCTGATCGATGCGCTGGGCACGGCAGTGTTCGGCTCCGGGATCGATATTCTCGACGAGCCGCACCGGATCCGCGGCCTGCGCTCGCGGCCGTTCGACGGCGAGGGGCTGCCGACCGCGCCGCGCAAGCTCATCGACGGCGGTGTGCTGACCGGCTGGCTGATGGAGTCGGCGAGCGCGCGCCAGCTCGGGCTCGCCCCGACCGGCCATGCGACGCGCGGGCTGGCGGGGCCGCCCGGAGCCGGGCCGACCAACGTTCACATGGCAGCGGGCAGCATCAGCCGCGCCGATCTGCTCAAAGGGATCAAGCGCGGCATCCTGGTGACCGAGCTGATCGGCATGGGCGTCAACGGGCTGACCGGCGACTATAGCCGTGGTGCCAGCGGCTTCCTGATCGAGGACGGCGAGCTCGGACCAGCCGTGGCCGAGGTGACGATCGCGGGCAATCTGCGCGACATGTTCAAGGCGCTGACCCCGGCGGACGACCTGACGTTCCGGCAGGCGACCAACGCGCCGACGCTGCTTGTCGACGGCATGACGCTCGCGGGTGCCTGAGCGGGCACAGCCTGCGGCGGCGATCGGCGACGCAGCAGCGGCCGCCTTGGACGATGATCTCGCCTTGCTCGTCCGGGTCACCCAGGCTGCGGGCGATCTGGCGCTCGATTACTTCACCCGCGGCGGCGGCGAGCGCTGGGAGAAGGCGCCGGGGCACCCGGTCTGCGCCGCCGACCTTGCGGTCGACGATTACCTCAAGGCGGAGCTGCTCGGTGCCCGCCCGAAGTATGGTTGGTTGTCGGAGGAGACCGCCGACGCGCCCGGTCGCCTGCGCTGCGCGCGCGTCTGGGTTGTCGACCCGATCGACGGCACACGCGACTTCCTGCGCGGCCGCCCTGGCTGGGCAGTGTCGGTGGCACTGGTCGAGGCGGGCGCGGTTGTCGCCGCCGCGCTGGCCGCCCCAGCGCGCGGCCAGCTGTTCACCGCAGTGGCGGGACACGGCAGCCAGTGCAACGGCGCGCGGCTCGCTGTCAGCGGGCGGCAGCAGCTTGCCGGTCTCGCGATGCCCGCCGACGCGGCGTCGTTGAAGGCGGGATTCTGGCCCGAGCGCTGGGACGCGGTCGCGGTCGAAAAGCCGAATAGCCTGGCGCTTAGAATATCGCACGTCGCCAGCGGCTTGGCCGACGGCTTCATCGAAGGCCGGACGATCGCCGAATGGGACGTCGCCGCCGCGACCTTGATCCTGCACGAGGCGGGCGGCACCATCACCGACCGCGACGGCGCGGCGCTGACGTACAACCGCGCGGTGCCCGAGATACGCGGCCTGGTGGCGGCGACCCCGGCGCTGGCGGAGGCGGTGCGCGAGCGGCTGAATGCCGGGATCGCGGCGTTGGAGGCGCGGCGGCGGGGGTAGCGCAACGCGGCGCTGCTTTTGCTCCTCCCCTCCCGTTCAGGGGAGGGGCTGGGAGTGGGGATGTACTTGGATCGAGGAAAAAGCCACCCGCACGGCGACCCCACCCCCAACCCCTCCCCTGAAGGGGAGGGGAGCTAGACAGTAAGCGGCGGGGTAGCGTCCTCAGTCGTCCTCGTCGTCGAGCCCGACCAGATCGAGTGCCCGCGCCTTGATCTGGCGCGTCATACACCAGTGCACCAGTGCCTCCTCGCGGCCGTGCGTCACCCAGACTTCGGACGGTCCGAGTTCGAGACAGGTGTCGGTCAGTTCGGGCCAGTCGGCGTGATCGGAGATGATCAGCGGCAGCTCGACCCCCTTCTGCACCGCCCGCTGCCGGACGCGCATCCACCCCGATGCCATCGCGGTGACCGGCTCGGGCAGCCGCCGCGACCAGCGGTCGTTGAGCGCCGACGGCGGTGAGATGACGATGCTGCCTTTCATCTCGGCGGGTTTAAGACCTGCGGCCGGGCGCAGCTCGCCGAGATCGACGCCCCACGCCGTGTACAGGTCGCACAGCTTCTGCATCGCGCCGTGGATGTAAATCGGCGCGGTGTGGTCCAGCGCACGCAGCTCCGCGATGACGCGCTGCGCCTTGCCGAGCGCATACGCGCCGATCAGCACGCAGCGGTCGGGATCGGCGTGCAGCGCCGCGAGCGCCTTGGCGAGCTCGTCGGCAACCGGCGGATGCGTGAACACCGGCAGGCCGAACGTCGCCTCGGTGACGAAGATATCGCACGGCACCGGTTCGAACGGCGCGCAGGTCGGATCGGCGCGGCGCTTGTAATCACCCGACACGACGATGCGCTCACTTTTATGTTCGAGGACGATCTGCGCCGAGCCGAGCACATGTCCGGCGGGCACGAAGGTGACGTCGACCTCACCAATCCGCAGGCGCTCGCCATACGCCGCGGTCTGCGCGTCCGTCTGTTCGCCGTAGCGCACGTTCATAATCGCCAGCGTCGCCGCCGTCGCCAGCACCTTGCCGTGGCCGGCGCGCGCGTGATCGGCATGGCCGTGGGTGATCAGCGCGGCGGGTTTGGGCCGTGACGGATCGATCCAGAAATCACCCGGCGCGACGTAGATGCCCTCGGGGTGGGGCTGCAGCCAGGAACCGGGTGCCATGCGGCTATATATGGGTCAGACATCGCAAGCTTGCCAGCGGTTGCGGGGACGCATCCAGTGTTATACATATACTGGCATATATAGGAGACGGCGATGGCATCGACGGCGCGGATGATCCTGATGGTCGAGCCGACCGAAAAAGCGCGCTGGGCCGCCGATGCCCGCAAGGCCGGGATCAGCACCGCCGAGTTTCTCCGGCGAGCGGCGGCCGTCTATGATGCCGAGCTGACGCCGGCCGAGGTCGAAGTGGCGAAGTTGCTCGTTGCCGAGATGCAGGCGTCGGTCGAACGCATGATCGCGCGCGTCGACGCTACATTGGCATCGTCAACCGGTCACG
>CAXTTR010000159.1:0-7062 GCA_964247215.1 uncultured Sphingomonadaceae bacterium | reverse complement strand
CAGCAGAACCGCGCATGGGACTTTGACCAGGAGGAGGGGCTGCTCGATCCGGCGCGGCTGGTGCGCGTCGTGACCTCGCCCGCGCACGCGCTGAGCTACAAGGTCGAGCGCGATACCAAGTTCCGCGACACGGTGGTGACATTGCTGATCGACAACAGCGGCTCGATGCGCGGACGGCCGATCTCGATCGCGGCGATCTGCGCCGATATTCTGGCGCGGACGCTCGAGCGCTGCGCGGTCAAGACCGAGATCCTCGGCTTCACGACGCGCGCGTGGAAGGGCGGGCAATCCCGCGAGAAGTGGCTCGCCGACGGGCGTCCGGCCAAGCCCGGGCGGCTGAACGACCTCCGCCATATCATCTACAAGCCCGCCGATGCACCGTGGCGGCGAGCGCGCAAGAACCTCGGGCTGATGATGCGCGAGGGGTTGCTCAAGGAAAACATCGACGGCGAGGCGCTGCTCTGGGCGCACCAGCGATTGCTCGGGCGTTCGGAGGACCGGCGCATCCTGATGGTAATCTCCGACGGTGCGCCGGTCGACGACTCGACACTGTCGGTCAACACTGGCAACTATCTCGAGCGGCACCTGCGGCAGGCGATCAAGTGGATCGAGACGCAGTCACCGGTCGAGCTCATCGCGGTCGGCATCGGCCACGACGTGACGCGCTATTACCAGCGTGCGGTGACGATCATGGATGCCGAGCAGCTCGGCGGGACGATTATCGATCAACTGGCACAGCTGTTCGAAGAGGATGCGGTCCGGAGCCGGTACGGGCGGCAGTAAAAAAGGCTCGCTTCCGGTGCGGAAGCGAGCCTTTCTCGCATAATGGAGCAAACGGGTTGCGACTACTGCGACCTAGCAGTGGCTCTTCGTACCGCGACCGATCACGTTGCCTGCGAGCGCGCCGACGCCGGCACCGAGCAGCGAGCCGCCGACACCGCCGCCGAGCAGCGCCGTGCCCGCGCCGCCGCCGACCGCGCCGATCACGGTGCCGCGCTTGCCGGCGCGGCTCTTGTCAGCGCGGCACTGATCGTAGCTGCGGTAGCCACGGTTGCCATTATTGTAGTGCCGGTCGCGGTGATGGACACCATTGGAGTCGACCCACGCGGCTGCGGGCATCGACGTTACCGCAATCACGGCGGCTAGAACGGGGGCGATCAGGCGCATGGCGAATCCTCTGTGTAGCTGTGGAGCCGGAACGATCATTCTGTAGTCCAGTTCCTTTACGCTGCGTTAAGCTGCTCGAATAACCTGAGAAACGGCATTCAGGGGTAATTCACGGGCCGTGGCGTAAAGCTATCATCGTCTATTCGGAAGGGAGTCGATCGATGCGTAAGTTGATTTTAGCGCTGGCGCTTGCCGCGACGGCTGCAACCCCGCTTCTCGCCGACGGCTACCGCGGTGATCACCGCGGCTATGGTTATTATCACGACTACGGCTATCACGGCGGTCACGGCTTCTATGGGCGGCCATACTACAGCGGCGTACGCTATTACGGCTACCCGGGTTACCGCTACCCCGCTTATGTAACGCCGTATTTCTACGCGCCGCCGCCGGTCGTGTACTATGCGCCGCGTCCGGTATACTACGCGCCGCGGCCGGTCTATTATGGCTATGCGCCGTACCCGGTGCAGTACCGCTACCAGTGCAACACCGGGACTGGCACCGTGCTCGGTGCGATCGCCGGTGGGCTGCTCGGCAGTGCTGCGGGCGGACGGTATAATCATGGTGCGTCGACGCTGGTCGGCGCTGGCGTCGGCGCGGTTGCTGGCACCGCGATCGAACGCGACAGCCGCTGCGGATAGGCGGAGTTCGTGGCTGAGCGTTTAACGGAGACGCTCAGCTAGCCGCTCAGCATCGTCCGGGTTCAGCGCGCCGCGGTGCCGATACATGATTATCCCGCGTGCATCGACGACGTAGGTTTCCGGCAGTCCTGCGACGCCGAGCGCTGCCTGCACTTGCCCGTGCTGATCCAGTTCAACGCTGGCGAACAGGTCGCCACTGGTTTGTAAATACCTCGCCACCGCAGCCGGCTCGTCGCGGACCGCGACACCGTCGATGCGAATGCCGCGTGCTGCCAGTGCCGTCAGCACCGGCGTTTCGATCCGGCACGGCAGGCACCACGACGCGAACAGGTTGACCAGATGCGGCCGGTCCGGTTGCAGCGGCGATTGCTTGACGCGCCCGGACTGAGCATACGGGCTGCGTCTGGAAAAGGCTGAAGCAAGCCATAGCGGCAGCGCTCGACCGACAACCGGGTCTGGGATAGCCAGCTGACGAGACGTCGGCGGGTCGCTCGACCATCGCCACGCCAGCAATGCGCCCGCAAGCAACAGCACCACGATGCCGACGCGCCCAAACCCGCGCGGCAGCCACGCCGCGCTCACTCGACGCGGCTCGTCACCTTGTGCAGCGATCCGGCGACTTCGGGCGGCATGTACTTTTCATCGTGCTTAGCGAGCACGGTATCGGCAATGAAGGTCCCGCCAGGGTCGAAGCGGCCTTCGGCGATGACGCCTTGGCCCTCGCGGAACAGGTCAGGGACGATGCCGGTGTAGTGCACCGGTACATCGCGCGCATTGTCGGTCACCCGGAAAGTCACCGTGACGCCGTCGGGCAGCTTCGCAACGGTGCCGCGCTGGACGAGCCCGCCGAGCCGGATCGCTTCACCCGGGCCGGGAGCGTGCGCGAACACATCGCTCGGCGCGTAGAAATAGGTCGCTTTGCTGCCAAGCGTGGTCAGCGCCAGCGCGCTCGCGCCGCCAAGCGCAACCAGCGCGGCGCATAGCAGCACGAGCCGCTGGTGCTTGGGCTTGAGCCGCTTCGAGCGCGATGCCGTAATCATGATACGCTCACCGCCGCCGCCGCCGGTCACGCAACTCAGCCGCGGCGCGTTCGGCGCGGCGCATGCCGAGCCAGCTCCACGCCAGCGCCCCGAGCAGCCCGGCGACGGTCAGGACATAGCTCGGAAAAATGAATTCGCCGTGCGTCATGCGTGTGCCTCCGCTAGGCGGCGGGCGCGTGCGCCAACCTGCTGCCGGGCGAGCGCGCTACGCATCCGCATCAGCACGGTGGCGGCGAACAGCAATGTGAAGCCGGCCAGCGAAAGCAACAGCGGCTGGAGCATCGCCGGCGCGATAGCCGAGTGGGTCAACGTTATGCTCGGACCCTGATGAAGCGTATTCCACCACTCGACCGAGTATTTGATGATTGGCAAGTCGATCAGCCCAACGAGCGCGAGGATCGCGGCACCGCGCCCGCCACGGTCGCTGCCCTGGTTCGCTTCCGCGTCGCTCAGCGCCAGATAGCCGAGATATAGGAACAGCAACACCAGCATCGACGTCAGCCGCGCGTCCCAGACCCAGTACGTTCCCCACGTCGGACGCCCCCATAGCGAACCCGTGACGAGGCAGATCGCGGTGAACAGCGCCCCGATCGGCGCAATCGCACGCGCGGCGATATCGGCCAGCGGATGCCGCCAGACCAGTGCCGCCGCGCTCGCCAGCGCCAGCGCCAGATAACCCCCCGAACCAAGCCAGGCGGCGGGGACGTGAACGTACATGATCCGGACGCTGTCGCCCTGCTGATAGTCGGGCGGCGAGGCGAACAGCCCGACCCATAGGCCGAGCGCGGTGAGCGCCAGCCCGCTCAGCGCCAGTGCGGGGGTCATCGCGCGGGCAATGCGCAGGAAGCGCGCCGGGTTGGCGAAACGGTGCATCAAGTCAGATGTAGCAGCAACAATGCGGTGTTTGAAGCCGGGTTGCGACATCGCCGCCCCCGGAGAGCCGAGAAACGGTTCACTTAGGGATCGAGGCCGCTGCCCCAGCGTAAGCCGGGGTCCATGTCCGGGCAGTTTACAGTCCCGATCGGGTATGGACCTCAGCTTCCGCTGGGGATCGAACTTGGGTGAACATCTGGTTCCGCGCGCGGCTTACTTCTTGCAGGCAGCCTTGGTCTTGTTGCCGGCCAGCGAGCAGTCGTAATGCACCACCTTGCCGTTTTTCAGCGTCGCGGCGACGGTGCCGGGGCGGACCGCGGTCGTGCTGGTCTTGACGGTCCTCGCCGCGACCGGAGCGGCAGCCATTGCTGCCGGAGCGGCGGCGGTCGGCTTGGGCGCTGGAGCCATCGCGGCAGCCGAGGTCATCGTCGGCGCAGCGGTCTTGCAGACGGCCTTGTTCTTGTTACCGGGCTTGCTGCAATCGTAGTTCATCGGCTTGGCAGCGGTCTTCGTGGTCGTGGCAGCGGTGGTCGTCGTGGCCGCCATTGGCTTGGCGCTCGCCGCCGGAGCAGCAGCGGTCTTGCACGCGGCTTTGTTCTTGTTGCCAGGCTTGGTGCAGTCGTAATTCATCGTCTTGGCGGCGGGCGCGGCGGCTTGCGCGGCGGCAGGTGCAGCGGCGATCAGCGAGCCGCCCGCGAGTGTCGCGGCGGCAGCGAACAGGGTGAGTAGCTTCATCGGTAGGTTCCCTCCACGGCGCGGCAGTCCAAATAAGCCATTGCGCGCGTCGGTTATTACAGTTGCAGCGCCGGTTGACCATGAAACAATGCTTAATTCGCTGTATGTCAGCGCAGGTTCACCCGTAGCGCCGCTGCCGCAGCGAACGGCGCGACCGCGGTCAGTGCAAGGCTGCTCGCGGCGAGCAGCGCCAGCGCGCCGGGACTGGCGAGACCCGCGCCGAAGATCAGCAAGGGCAGCGCCAGCGGCAGCACAATCAGCCCGGCTAGCCCGCCGCCGCCGCGCAGGCCTGCGGTAAGGCTCGCGGCGACCAGCGCGAGCGCCGCAAGACCCGGTGTGCCGACCAGCAGTCCTAGCGCGAGGCTGCCAAGCTGTCCGGGCGGTGATCCGAGCAGCACGGCTGCGACCGGCAGCGCGGTGAGCAGCGGCAGCGCAAAGCCAATCCAGTGCGCCGTTAGTCGTGCCGCCGCAACCACTTCGAGCGCGATGCCGCGGCTGACGAGTTGGTCGAGCGTACCGTCGGCCAGGTCGGGGGCGACCAGCGTCTCGACCGGCAGCAGCGCCGCGAGCAGCGCCGCGACCCAGAGAATGCCGCTGGCAATGCGCGCTAACAGCTTGGCATCGGGACCGACCGCGAACGGGAACAGTGTCGCAACTAGAATGAAGAACACAACCGGCAGCGCCAGCGCACCCGGCCGCTGCAGCGCGAGCGTCAGGTCGCGGCGGACCAGCAGCGGGAACGACCGCATTCGCGCTAGGCTCCGAGCCGGAGCGTGCGCGGCGCGACGAGCCCGATCGGCTCGTGGGTCGCGGCGATGACCAGTCCGCCACCGGCACGATGTTCGGCGAACACGTCAGCGAGCCGCCCGCGCGATGCGGCGTCGAGGCCGACCGAGGGCTCGTCGAGCAGCCACAGCGCCGCCCCCGACAGGCTGGCCCGCGCCAGCGCCGCGCGCCGCCGTTGCCCGCTCGACAGTATGCCGCACGGCAGGTTGGCGAGCGCGTCGAGATCGAAGCGGGCGATCGCGCTCGCCACAGCCCTCGCCGTAGCACCGTCGAGCCGCGCCCAGTAACCAAGCTCGGCGGCGAGCGTCATCCCCGGCTTGAGCGCGACCTCGTGCCCGACCCACGCGACGTCGAACGGGTTGTCGATGCGCCCCGCCGCTGGTTCGAGCAGACCGGCCAGCAGCCGCAGCAGGCTCGACTTGCCCGCGCCGTTGCGGCCTTCGACCTGCATCGCCTCGCCCGGAAGTAGCGTGAAGCTGACTCCCTCGAACACCTCGCGCCCGCCGCGGTCGCAGGCGAGATTGTCGACATGCAGGAGCGGCGGCGGGTTCATCCGCCGCGACCCTACCCATCCCGCTCCGGCGATGCTACCAGCCGCGCGATGACGACACCCTCGACCCGCCCGCCGCCGCCGACCTCGACGCTCAAGCTGGCAATCGATTATGGCCCGCTGCTGACGTTCTTTGTGGTCAACAGCTTTGCCGACCGGCTGCATCCCCTGCTGGTTCGCGTCGGCATGGCACCCGGGGTCAAGAATATCATTGTCGCGACCGGCGCGTTCATGGTTTCGATCATCGCCGCGGTCATCGTCTCGCGCTGGAAGCTCGGGCGGGTTTCACCGATGCTGTGGTTTACCGCGGCGGTGGTGATCGTGTTCGGCTCGGCGGCGCTGTACTTTCAGGATGCATCGTTCATCAAGATCAAGATGACGGTGATCTATCTGCTATTCGCCAGCGTGCTGCTGTTCGGCATGGCGACCGGCCGGCCATTGTTAAAGGCCGTGCTCGGCGAAGCCTTCCCCGACCTCGACGCGCACGGCTGGCGCAAGTTGACGCGGAACTGGATTATCTTTTTCATTGCGCTAGCGGCGACCAACGAGGTGCTGCGGCGGCAGCTGACCGATGATCATTATGTCATGTTCAAAGTGTGGGGCGTGACGGCGGCGACACTGCTGTTCGCACTGGCGCAAACGCCGATCCTGACGCGGCACACGGTGGAGCCGGAGTAGGCAACTGCACCATCACAGCATGTCGTGCCGCTTCAGCGCATGCCTTAGCTGGTCATAGCTTAGCGCCAGCGCCGTCGCAGTCGCGCGCTGATTATGCCGGCAGCGGGCGAGCGCGGCGGCAAGGATGTCGCGCTCGTACGCGGTCACCGCGGCGCGCAGGTCGGCGCAGTTGGTCAGGTCGGCGACCGGTACCGCGACGACATCGGTGGTGGCCGCAACATCGCTCTTCGGATCGATCGTCGACGCGGCCGGCAGCGCTGGCTTCGGAGCCGCTGCCGGTCGCCACGGCGAGTCGAACGCGTCGAGCACGATCGCGCCCACCGGGCGCTCGGCATCCGCCCAGCGATATAGCGAGCGCTCGACGACGTTCTTCAGCTCGCGGACGTTGCCCGGCCACGCATGGGCGTTCAGCTCGGCGAGCGCCGCCTTGCTGAACCCGGCGAACCCGGCCCAGCCGAGTTCGACCGCCATCCGCCTGGCGAAGTGATTCGCCAGCATCTCGATATCTTCGGCACGCGCGCGCAGCGGCGGCAGCGTCACCACCTCGAATGCCAGCCGGTCGAGCAGGTCGGCGCGGAACCGCCCGCGCTCGACC
>CAXTTR010000158.1:0-7103 GCA_964247215.1 uncultured Sphingomonadaceae bacterium | reverse complement strand
CCGACCCCGAGACCAGACCCGCCGAACCGCCAAGTGATATCGTGGGGTAGAGACTCGCGGTCGCAAGTCCGATACGGGCGGTGTCGGCGGCAAGCGAGCGCTCGGCCGCGCGCACGTCGGGGCGGCGTGCAATCAGTGCGGCTCCGTCGCCGATCGGAATGGGCTGCGCCAGTACGGGCACGTGTTTGCAATTAAGAGCTTCAGGCCGAAGATCAGCGGGCGCACGCCCGGTCAGCGCTGCGAGATTATAGCGCGCGGCGGCTTCGGTAGCGCGAAAGGTCTGGATGGTCGCGGCGGATTGCTCGCGCAAGGCGCGGGCGCGTTCGACGTCAAGGCGCGTGCCGCTGCCGAAGTCGAGAGCCGTCTGAGTGATCCGGAGTGTGCTGTCCTGGAGCGCCACCGTCCGGATCGCAACAGCTTCCTGCACCACACTCGAGCAATAGTTGACGTAGGCGTTGGCGGTGTCGGCGGCCACCGTGACGCGCATCTGCTCGGCGAGTGCACGCTCGGTCTCGACGTCACGGCGTGCCGCCTCAATTTCGCGGTAAACACGGCCGAACAGGTCGAGTTCATAGCTGACCGCGAAGGCAAGATCGAAGATGCTGGTGGCTTGGTTACTGCTGTCGGTTGACCCAGTGCCGCCCGTGCCAGTGCCCGCCCCTCCGCCGGTAGCTCCGCCGGTAGTGCTTCCGCTGCCAAATGCCACCGAACTTTGGCTGCGGGTGATGCTACCGGTTGTGGTCGTGGTGGGAAAACGGTCGGCACGGGCTTCGCGCAGGTAGCCGCGTGTACGAGCGACGTTGGCGTAGGCAATCCGCAGATCGGTGTTGGCGGCAAAAGCATCGGTAATCAGTGCCTCCAAGACCGGATCATGGTAGAGCCGCCACCAGCGCGGGTCGGTCCGGGTGGGCGATACCGCCTGATTGTTCGCGCTCTCGATGAAGCGCGGCGCAGCGGCGGACGGTGTGACCGGCGCGGCATAATGCGGGCCGACGTGGCACGCGCCGAGCAGTAGCGGGACCAAGGCCGGCCAGCGCCTCATTCCGCGGGAACCGGCAGCGGCGCGGGTTGCGGACTGGGGCCGTTGCCGGAGCTATCCCCGCTGCTGCTATTATCACCAGCGGGCTTACCGGCATCAAGCTTGTTCTTACCCGTCGCCCAGTCCTGAAGCGAACGGGTGATCACATAGAACACCGGGGTGAACAGCAAGCCGAAGACAGTCACGCCAAGCATGCCAAAGACTACCGCCGTGCCGAGTGCCTGACGCAATTCGGCACCAGCACCGTAGGCGATGGCGAGCGGGATCGTGCCAAAGATGAAGGCGAAGCTGGTCATCAGAATCGGACGGAGGCGCTCCTGCGCGGCTTGCTGGGCGGCCTCCCATTTGTTCTTGCCTTGGTGCTCTTCGGCCTGCCGGGCAAACTCGACGATTAGAATCGCGTTCTTGGCGGCGAGGCCGACCAGCACGACCAAACCGATCTGGGTTAGGATGTTGTTGTCCAGGCCGCGCAGGTTTACTCCGAGCAGCGCCGCCAGCAGGCACATCGGCACGATGAGGATCACCGCCAGCGGCAAGGTCAAGCTCTCGTACTGCGCCGCAAGCAGCAGGAAGACGAATACGATCGCGGCACCGAAGACCAGCAGCGCGGTATTGCCAGCCTGACGTTGCTGGAAGGCGAGTTCGGTCCAGTCAAAGGCGAAGCCGGTAGGAAGCTTGGCGGCGATCTGTTCCATCTCTGCCAGCGCCTGCCCCGAGGAGAACCCGGGCTTGGTGTCGCCCTGTATTTCGGCGGCTGGATAAAGGTTGTAGCGCACGACACGATAGGGTCCGGTTTCGTTGTGAAAGTTGATCACCGAGCCGATTGGTACCATCGCTCCGGCGCTAGACCGGGTCTTGAGATTGGCGATGTTCGCCTGCGTCTGGCGGAACGGATCGTCGGCCTGCGCGGTGACCTGGAAGGTTCGGCCAAGCAGATTGAAATCGTTGACGAAGGTTCCGCCCATATAGACCTGCAGCGCTTCGAACACGTTCGAAGCGGGGACGCCCAGATAGTAAGCTTTCTCACGGTCGATATCGGCGTAGATGCGCGGTGTTTGCGTATTGAACAACGTGAAGGTCGGTCCGATCGACTTGCCGCCATTCGCCTGACCGACGACAGACTTGGCGACTTTTTCCAACGCCGTGTAGCCGCGCCCGGCCCGGTCCTCAACCAGCATCTTGAAGCCGCCCCCGGTGCCGATGCCGCGCACCGGCGGCGGCGGGATCACCAGCGTCTGCGCGTCGTTGTCCTTGGCCACCTGACCACGCAACGTCGCGGTAATGCTGTCGCCAGTAAGACTGCTGTCACCTTCCCGCTCGGCAAAGTCCGCTTCGGTGACGAAGATGGTGGCGGCGTTAGGGGCGTTACTGAAGGTCGCGCCGTTAAAGCCGGTGAACATGACCGTGTGCGCGACGCCCTTTGTCTTCAGGATCTGCGCCGAAAGCCGCCGCGCGACGACGTCGGTACGCGCTAAGCTCGCCCCTGCCGGCAGGTTGATGGCGCTGATCACATAACCTTGGTCTTGCACCGGGATAAATCCTACCGGCGTCGCAGCGAAGCGCCAGACCGCCAGCCCGATCAGCACGAGATAGACCGCGCCGACGATCAGCGGCACGCGTACCAGCCGCTTGGTGGCGTTGCCGTAATTGTTCCCGAGGCGGTCGAAGTTGCGGTTGAACCAGTCACTCGCCCTGCCGATGATACCGCGCTTGCCCTCCTTGTCCTTCGGCCGCAGCAGCAAGGCCGCAAGCGCGGGGGAGAGGGTAAGCGAGATAATCAGCGAGAAGATCGTCGAGGTCGCAATAGTGACGGCGAACTGCTTGTAGAACTGGCCCGAGATGCCCGAAATAAAGGCGGTCGGAATAAAGACTGCCGCCAGCACCAAGGCGATGGCGATCAGCGCCCCGCTGACTTCGTCCATCGAGCGATAGGCAGCGTCACGCGGGGTCATGCCTTCGTCGAGGTGCCGCTCGACGTTTTCGACGACGACGATCGCGTCATCGACGACGATCCCGATCGCGAGAACCAAGCCAAACAGTGACAGCGTGTTGAGCGAAAAGCCAAGCGCGGCGAGCACCGCTAAGGTGCCGATCAGTGAAACCGGAATGGCGACAACGGGAATGATCGCTGCGCGCCAGGATTGGAGAAAAACGAGCACCACTACGACGACCAGTCCGACAGCGATGAACAGGGTCTTCTCCACTTCGCTGATCGAGGTGGCGACGTATTCGGTAGGGTTATAGACGACCTTGTACTCGAGCCCTGGGGGGAAACTCTTCTTGGCTTCGTTCATCGTGGCAAAGACGTCTTTTGCCGCCTGCAAGGCATTCGATCCAGGGCGCTGGAAAATCGGAATGGCGACTGCCGGTTTCCCGTCCAGATAGCTGTTCACGCGGTAATCCTGCGCGCCGAGCTCGACCCGGGCGACATCGCGAACCCGTACGATCCGCCGATTGTCGGCTTTGATGATCACGTCTTCGAACTGTGCCGGATCCTGTAAGCGCCCGAGCGTCTCGATGTTGAGTTCGTAAGCGGACGCACCTTTGGTGAACGGCGGTTGCCCAATCGCGCCGGCAGCGACCTGGACGTTCTGGCTTTGTAGCGCGGTGACGATATCTCCCGCGGTCAGGTTTGCGGCGGCGGCACGTTCGGGGTCGATCCAGATGCGCATCCCGTAATCGCGCGCGCCGAAGATGCGGACATCGCCGACCCCGTCGAGACGGGCAAGCCGGTCGCGCAACTGTAGAGTGGCGTAATTCGAGATATACTGCTGATCGAGGCTGTGGTTGGGGGAGATCAGGTGGACAACCATCAGGAAGTCGGGTGAATTCTTAAGTGTCGTGACGCCCAACGCCTGCACTTCGGCTGGCAGTCTGGGCAGCGCGGTCGCAACGCGGTTCTGCACGAGGACCTGCGCGGTATCGAGATTGGTGCCGAGCTTGAAGGTGACCGTGATCCCGACGGCACCATCCGCGGTCGACGAACTGCTCATATAAAGCATATTGTCGACACCGTTGATCTGCTGCTCGATCGGCGCAGCAACGGTATCCGCCAAAGTCTCCGCCGACGCCCCCGGATACGTCGCGCTGACCACGATGGTAGGCGGGACGATCTCCGGGTACTGCGCGACCGGCAGGCCGATATAGGCAAAACCGCCGACCAGCGTGATGATAACCGCAATCACGCCCGCAAAGATCGGCCGGTCGATGAAGAAGTGGCTAAGGTTCATCGCGTCAGTGACCGCCCGGTGCGGCGGTCGCCTCGGAAGCTTCAGGCGCGCTATAGGCGGCTTCCTGCGCACTCGTTCCTGGCAGCGGAGGAACTACTTTTTCCAACTTCGCCATCACCGGCTTGCCCGCCTGTGCCGATTGCAGGCCGTTGATGATAACCCGGTCGTCAGCCTTCAGGCCTTTGCGAATAACGCGCAGCCCATTGATCAGCGGCCCGGTTTCTACAACGCGGGGTGACGCCTTGTTGTCCGGCCCGACGACCAGCACCGTTTTGCGGGTCTGATCGGTCTGCACGATGCCGTCCGGAACCAGCAGCGCGGTATATGCTCCGGAGCCGAGCAACCGCATGCGGCCGAACATTCCCGGTGTAATGAAGCGATCAGCATTGCTTACGATGGCACGGCCGCGAATGGTACCCGCACCGACGTCGATCGCGTTGTCGACAAAGTCCATTTTACCGTGGATGCGATATTCAGGTTCGTCCTGCAGGCGAATCTGCACCGGATTGGCGCGAACGCGGGAGGATGTCCGCGTCCCGGCCGCACTCTGCCGCTCATATTTCAGGTACAGCGCTTCTGAAGCTTCAAACGTAAAGTAGATCGGGTCGACCGCGACCACGGTGGTCAGCAGCGAGCCATCGCTTGCAGTGCCGCCGCTGCCGGCTTGGCTTGTCGTGTTGCTGCTGCTGGTGGATGACGAAGTACGCGCTGCGTTGGCGCTCCCCGTTGAGCCGCCTACCAGATTGCCAATATCGACGCGGCGATCCGAAACGCGCCCGTTCACCGGCGAGCGCACCTGCGTAAAGCCGACGTTGAGCGCCGCAGCACGCACATCGGCATCCGCGGAGGCGACATCGGCAAGCGCAGTCTGCACGGTAGCGGCGCGCGTCTCGTAGTCCTCCTTCGAGATCGCCTGCGCATCGAGCAGCCGGGCACCGCGTGCCAACTGTGCGCGCGCCAAGGCCAATGTCGCGCGCTGGCGCTGCGCCTGCGCGCGCGCTTGGGCGAGCGTTGCCTCGTACGGGCGGGGATCGATGGTAAACAGCAACTGGCCCTGGCGAACCAGGTCGCCGTCCTTGAAGTGAATCGCCTCGAGCGTGCCCGACACCCGCGGCCGCACTTCGACCGACTTAGTCGCTTCAAAGCGACCGACGTAATCGTCCCAATCGACGATCGCCTGCTGCAGTGGAACAGCGACGCCGACAGCAGGCAGTTGCGGAGCCTTGGGCTGATCGGCTTTCTTCCCACATGCAGCGAGCATCACCGTCGCGCAAACGATTGAACTTACAATCCACGCCCGACGATGACGATGCTTCGACAAAGCTGCGCCGTTGTATATCCCTGCTCGCCGACTAGTCGGTTTGCACCAACTCGGTACTGAGGAAGAAGCGGCAGGCCCACCCGGCAGGGTCTCGACCGGTTCGGCGGTCCGTAGCCGCATCGAGTGCTTAGATCGCGGGATGGCTCGAGCAGCGGTCAACATTTGGCCTGAGCGTGCTTCGAACAGGCGCACCTTGCCCAGACGGGCTTCGCGCAGATCGCTCGCTGCGACCGAAGCTTGGCGTGTTTGATGACATTTTCCAGCCCATGTTGACGATGCTGGCTGATCATAGGCATTGCTCTCCACGGGAAGACCATGACCGCACTCGTGGTTGGCAAAGCTGATCTAGATCAGCTTTTCCGGCAAAATGGGTCAGAAAGGTCTGCTTGCGCCAGCCGCGCAGGACCAAGCTGCGTCGCGGAGTTGCTTTGAAATTGAAGCTGACCGCTTGATTTTCGGATTGTGCGAGACTGAGCTAGCTGTTTAGTCCAGCGCCGAGCACATGAGCTTAGTCACGCTGAAGCCAACGTCATCCGGCTTATGCCGCTGAGCGCGAAAGCGGCAGCCCGGCTCGCAATCTCCAACACTTATTCGCTTCCAGCATTCGAAGTGCGATTAATCAAGATCAGTAAGACCACCATCGAAATGTCGCAAGCACGTCACGGCGGTAGGAACTGCCGCTTTGGGATAGGGATGTGCGACAATGGCTAAAGGCTGGTTTCTTGACCAAGGTAGGATCGCACGCAACGCTCTTATCGTAACATGTAGCAGGTCGGCTCTTGTTTTAATTGCTGCAGCTTCGACTAGCTCGCCGGGGCTGGCAGCGCACGCGACCTCTCATCATGGACACCACCATGCCGCTGCTGCAAAAACGTCGGCCGAAACTGTCGAACAGCGGATAACGACGCTGCATGCAGCGTTGAAGATCACCGATGCCCAGGAAGCGAGCTGGCATGAGGTGACCGAGGTCATGCTGCACAATGAGGCGGTGATGCGCGGTATGAGGGCTGATACCTCGCTTGGTGCCGCCGTTTCGCCGAGCGCCGTCGATGATCTGAAGATTTATGAAAAGTTCAACCAAGCCCACGTCAACGGTTTGGCGGAGCTGATACCCGCTTTCACTAAGCTCTACGGCATGATGTCCCGGCCGCAGCAGATCGTTGCCGACAATGTATTCCGGTCCTTTGGACGCGGCCGCGCGCCGTCACGGGCCTGATCCTGCCGCGATCTGCAAGCTCCGGAGATTGATATGACATTTTTGATTGCTGACAAATTTCTCCAATGGGGCGTAATTGGACGCCTGCAGCTCACTTTATTGACGGGTCTTCTAGTCGCCGTCGTGCCTGTTAGCGCGCAACACGCCGGCGGCGGCGGCGGTGGCGGAGGCCATGGCGGTGGCGGAGGCGGAGGCCACGGGGGCGGCGGCGGCTTTGGTGGCGGTGGCGGCGGCCACGGTGGCGGCGGCTTTAGTGGCGGTGGCCGCGGCGGTGGTGGCGGTTTCGGGGGCGGACGA